>CAZPZA010000008.1:1256-5355 GCA_964590985.1 uncultured Gammaproteobacteria bacterium | reverse complement strand
TAACAAGTAAGCTACGAGGTATGACCCTCCAAAGCTTTATGCGAAGGAGGGTCATCCAATATAGGCTATGTAAAGTCCCAAAACTGCAAATAAAAACCCAATAATCCAAGCCCTTGCTACTATTTTTGGCTCATCCCAGCCCATCCTCAACAACCACAAATGCAATGGTGCCACCGGAAATACTTTTCTTCCCAAAAATTTTTTTGAAAGAATCTGAATTAAAGAAGACGCAACTTCTAGAAGAAACACTCCGCCAATAAAAGCTAGTGCAACTACCTTGCCAGTTAGAAGCCCAATTAAACCAAGAGTTGCTCCAAGAGAAAGCGCACCAACATCTCCCAACCAAATCCTTGCTTTGTAAATATTAAAATACAAAAAAGCAGCAATGCTTCCCATTAGCACTGCCACAAAAATTCCAAGAGGCTGATCCAAGCCTCTAGCCGTTATTGCCAAAAACGCAACCAAGCATATAAGAAGAAGTCCAGATGCTAATCCATCTAAACCATCTGCTATGTTAAATGCATTGGTAAAAGCAACTATCACAAAAGCAGCAAAAGGAACAAAAAGAAAACCAAGATTGGTTAGACCAATTCCTCGTATAAATACAAAATCATAACCAAGCGCAAGATACAAAATAAAAGCGATAATAAGCGCTAAGATCCACTGAATAATAAACTTGTGTCTAAATCTTAAGCCAAAAAAAGAGGCTTTTTTCCCACTTACTATCTTTCTTACATCGTCGTAAAGACCAAGCATCCCAAAACCCACAAAAGTAAACAATAAAACAAATATTTGCCAAACATTTACATCTACCGAAAATATTCCATAAGCCCAAAGAGTCAATATGGAAACAACAACTATAATCAGCATCCCTCCACCCACCGGAGTCCCTACCTTCCAATTGTTAAACTTGTCAAATACTGGGGTGGGTTTATCAAACATATCCATAGTTTTTTGTTTTTGGCGGCTAAACTTTAGTTTATATAAGAAGTCTATAAAAGGAACTATAAGTATTCCCGTTATGAAAAATGAAAGAAGAGTCAACCCCAAAAACTGTGCCATTTCCTATATTGTATCACCTCGAAGGTGGCGAGGCAACGATCTTGGCTCCTTCGAGGTGGCCGTTAACGTTGAAAAGAGAAGCACTACAAAAGTCCCAATTAACAAGCCAAACCCCAAATACTCTAGATATTGAGGAAGAAAGATTATAACAAACTTTGAACTTTGAACTTTGAACTTTGAACTATCTATAACCCATCCATTCGCCCAATTATTTACAATCACATGCTCCTTAAGCTCTTTGCCAAAAAGAAAAGGAAAAGCTTTGGTCAACCAACTAATTTCTTTTGCTTCATAAGCTTTCCAACCCTTGTCGAAAGAGCGAGAAAATACTAAGATTGTTCTGTCTTTTAAAGATTCTCCATCTTTAGAAAGATTAATCTTAATTTGAGAAAACCAAGTGTAGGGAAAAGGAACTAAAAAGATCGATTGAAGATCGTTTATGCTCGGACTACCCTTAACTGCAAAGTTCTCGATATTAATATCAAATCCTATACTTTCATCTATAGGAGGGAGAAGGAAAAATTCTTTTTTAAAGTTTTTTGAGCTAGATAGACGAGTTAGAATATCACATCGTCTTGATATATAGTTTGTAACACATAGTCGAAGAGGAAAACCGCTTATGTTTCTTGATGTAATCGAAATTAAATACGCTTCGTTTCTTGCTAGTTCTTCATAAAAGTAATGGTCACAAAATGAACCAGCAAAAGATACATATCTGACAAATTGATTACCTTTTTCATTTACAATATTTTTTCGAGATAAAGGAGTACCCTGCTTAGGCAGATAGCAGTCGTTATTGGTCTTATTTACAGAGGTAATATCATAGTTTCGTGGTTGATTTGTGGCGGCAGGAATTGCGTAAGTAATATTTTGTTTATTCAACTCAAATGTTAAATTTAGACTGTTAACATCCAGACTTGGTTTGAGCAAAAAATGATTTTGGTTGTCGATAATAGCTTCAAAGGGATAAAAGATATCATTTCTTTCTGCAATATGGTAAGTAACATAATCTTTATACTCTGCATATGCGAAGTCATCGTAAAATGCAGAAGGCAGAGAAGCTATAGAAACAGGCTTTTTCAAAAGATATGAATTTTGGCGTTGATTATTTATTTGGTAGACAAAAAGATTTCCAGAATAAAAAACCTTTTGTATATTGGCAGCATTTGCCAAAAGTGTTTCAATTTCATTTAAAAATAGTATTTGAGAGTTATTTTTTTGCTCTGGATAAATAATGTTTTTATCAAAAAGTATATAGTGAATATTGTATTTTTTGATAACTCGCTCCAATTTTGATTCATCCTGTGAGTATATTGCATAAGACATTTCTCTATAATATTGCTCGTTATAAGGACTCCATCTGTCAAAGTCTCTATTTAGAATTGGCTGTTTTATGCCAAACGAAGTAAATATAGCGCCCTGAAAACCGGGCTTGTCATCGTACCATTTATAATATTCCCATCCCCACGGAGAATGTATTGGTAAATTTGCAATGCGTCCGTCATCACTTTGGTTATCAAACCATTTAAACATTTCAAAATATGAGTCTGGAATCTGAATTTTTACCTGGGGATGAATCAAGTATCCTTGAAATGCAGGCAACATAAATACGACTAGCGCGGTTGAGAAGACTAATATCTGCACAAACAAAAAAATCTTGGAAAATCGACTAACCCTTTTCGATAAAGATTTGATTAGAATTGTTATCAACTTTTGCCCAATGCCAAAATAGAGAGAATAAGTAAAGACAAATATTCCAAGAACTTTATTTTGTGGGAATCTTAAAGCTTCTTTAAAAAGAGGAACATTATTTTGTAGGAAAGTATATAAATCTCCCGTAGGTGGATTATCGTTAATAAAGAAGAATAGAGATATCAAAAGAATTGGTATAAAAATTAGAGCAATTTTGTCTTGTTTATAAATAGAATAGAACAGACCAACAGTTCCAATTACAAGAAACAAATACCCCAGACCTATTATTAGTGAATTATCTAAATTTTTAATCCAGGGTTTAAGAAGTTTTGTAAAATCATTATTGTTGTATATTTTCCAATCAAATAAAAAAGTTTTTATTGAAAGAACATCTTTAAAATTCCCGAATTCTTTGTTATATAAGAAAGCTTGCTCGGAAAATATCCTATTAGTATTTATTGTTTGTACAAGATCTCCTTGCGTTGTGACAAAATATAAATTAGGAAGAAGCCAAAAGGAGTTAATAACAAGCGTGGTTAAGATCAATGTTGACACTTTTTTAACAATCGAGTAGTCTTTTTTAAGAACGAAGATAACAGATAAGCTTACTAGATATATTGCAAAACACAAGAAGTAAAAATACCACAATGTTGCCGCATAAGCAGTCGGAGTTGATAAAAGAGTAATAATTGCAAATAACAAAAGAGTTTTTTTCTTTGAAAAATAAACATATTCTGTTGCGAATAAAAATAACCAAGGAAGTAGCGCATATTGAGCGGTAAACATTTCAAAGGGTACAATAAATTGCTGCATTGTGCCAAGATTTAGCAAATAAAACAATGCACCCAAAAATGATCCAATTTTATTCTTTATCACTACTCTATTCAAAAACAGAAACATGCCTATTGGTCCTATAATTAAATTTAAAAAAATATATGAATAGCGAAGCAGGTCTATTGGCAGGATAAAATGGAAAAGATAAAGAATTGTTGTACGTGGAAGATCTGCCATATGAGAGTGAGCAGCTACTGCTCCCAGTCCTTGTTCCTCCCTAAATACTCCAAAAATTTGTCTTTTAAAATTTAGCCCAAAATTAAACTCCGGATGAAGAGTATCCCAACCAGATAAAAAAGTTCCTGGCGTATAATTATTAAATACCAATATAAAGGATACCAACAAAAGTACCGCAATCGGCCAACTCCTATATATTCTAACTATAATTGTTTTCATATCTCATAAAAACAATACACACCCTTCTACCACAAAGGTAGTAAAGGGTGTATATTGAAGCTAGACTTTATTGACCTTGTGGTTTTCCTCCAGGAAATACAACCACATCGACAGT
>CAZPZA010000008.1:0-1156 GCA_964590985.1 uncultured Gammaproteobacteria bacterium | reverse complement strand
GCATTCCCGCTACAGGAGGAGTATCGTCCTCTCCTTTTTGTCCCCATACGTGCCAACTTGCAATACCAGTAGTAGCTCCTGCAACCAGTAATGTTGCGAGAGCGGGAGACACCATCCTTCTTCCTCCTTGTAATGCCCTACGGAATCTATTGGGTCTTTCTGGTTCAGGTTCTTGTCCAGCAGGTGCTTCTGGTGGAGTGGGCGGAGTCTCACCATTACCTTCATCTGCTATGGGTACAACTTCTTCTAGTTGCACAACTTCTGCTGGTTCCACAGGTCTTTCTTCTGGCCCTGCTCCCCAACTGCTTCTTCAACTGGTCTTTCTCCCCAACCAGTTACACCTCCACCTGGAATTTTTGTACATCCTGGCTCTTGTTGTCTTTCTTGCATATTTTCACCTCCTCTCTTCCCTAAAATTACTTAAAGATTTTTTTCTAATTATAAATCCAACTACTCCTGCAAGAATAAAAATAGCCAAAGGAATTGGTGTTGGTCCAGTTGGTGGGGTTTCGGTGATCGTGGGTGGAGGAAAAACTGGAAAGGCTTTTTCTTTTGGTACCTCCACTACCTTATTTTCTATGCAAAGCTGGGTGTTGTCTGATGCTTGATCTTGACTATCCAATAAAACAATGGCGCGATTTACCACACATACTATTCCTTGGGGAAGATCGGCTGTAGAAGCTACTCTGCCAACAACAGCCAATGTTTTTGTCTCATTTGGCTCTAAAGAGTCTATAGAAAAAGAAAGGGTTTTTGCAGTTTCGTCAAATTTACCAGGCCCGCTACTAAATGTTATGTATTGGGGAAAAATATCTTTAACGTTTATATTCTTTATTGCTGACTTACTTGTGTTTGTAACTGTTAGTTTAAAATTTACAATAAATTCTGGGTGATACTTGGGATCGTTTATAGAAAGATTGTCAACAAATTTATTGGTTTTGGGATTTAGAATCTGTTTGTTTATAGCTATGTCTGGACTTACAATGCAAGTTTCTCCGCCGCCATAAATAGGCTGGCAAAATACATCTGCCAAAGCATAGTTTGCAAAATAAGTAAGGTATAATAATAAAGAGCTATAGGTTATTATGATTTTCATAAACAAAAAGGGTTTGTTCTAATAAGCTCTTTGGGGCAGTGTAAGTAAAGTCAGAAGATA
>CAZPZA010000007.1:3041-16789 GCA_964590985.1 uncultured Gammaproteobacteria bacterium | reverse complement strand
CTCTTATTATCCTTATCGCTTCCTATGTAAAAGTGCTAAAAAAATACAACTATCTGTTAAGACAACAAGAAAGCCTAAAAATGCATGACCATAGAAAAGCAATAGAAATCCTAGAAAAAGCCAGACAAAAAGCAGCAACACTTCTTGAAAACCAAGTTCACAATGAACTTAAAACAGTCTCCCTTAATGAGATTAGGGATTTCGAAAAAGCGGCCAATGATCTGCTTGCTTTCTACAAACAAGAATTAGAAGATATAAAAACTAGTACTATCAAAATAGCAAGTAATATTACAAAAGATATAGAAAGCAATACTATTTCTGAACTAAAAGATTTTAAGGAAATTCTCCAAAAAGAAACATACGCTTCTCAAAAAATAGTTGAGGAAAAAGTCGAAGAAGAGTATTCAGAAATGAAAAAAGAACTAGAAGCATATAGACAGGAACGGCTCAAAAAAATAGAAGACGAGATTTACAATATAATACAAGATGTATCAATGCTTGTTTTGGGCAGATCTCTTTCTGTCAGAGACCACGAAGAGCTTATTCTGGAAGCTTTAGAGAAAGCGAAAAAGAAAAAGGTTCTTTAAAAGAGGTTCGAAGATCAAAGTGCAAAGTGCAAAACCAAGCTCAAAGCTAAAAATTTTAATTTTGTCTAAAATCTTACTTGCTTACACTTGGTTTTGAGCTTTGATTTGTGGTTTTGATTTTTGAGGTTTGAGTTTTTATCTTTTTGTAATATATCTAAATATTACTTAAATATATCAATACCAATAGATGCAGGGCGATGAAAACCATATTCTTAGTCTACTCAGACATTTTAAGATCAACAAGGACTGCGCAACAAGCAGAACAACTAGTAGCAGAGATAGATAATCTTCTTGCTAGCCTTTTCCACGAAGGAAAAAAAGAATTCGAAAAAGCTTTAGCCTCTATTCGAGCCCAAGTAGCACAAGTCTTAAGAGACGAGTTTCTATCAAAGTACCAAAACAAAGAAGTAATCAAAGACTTCCTAACCCAGCTTAAAGAAAGAGCGCAAAGCCTTCGTTTTCTACCAGTTGTTTTTGCTTTCTCCCCTTCCGAACATTCAATAGCTCTTATTCATGACTGGATTATTAAAAATATTGGCGAGAACTACGTTTTGGATATAGAAGTTGATGAAAATATTATCGGTGGAATCTGTCTTACTCTGGATGGAAAATATATTGATTTAAGCATTAGGAAAAAGATGGAAGAGGTGTTTGGCAATAAAAGAGAAGAAATACTAAATTTGTTAAACTAAGTCAAAAATCAATCCCCGATTCAATCGGGGACAAAATGCAAAATTACTCGCCTCGCTAAAGCTTTGGCGAAGCGGGCAATTCAAAATTAAAAAGTATTAAACTTTTGACTTTTTACTTGTGTTTTTGAATTTTTAATTTTGACTTTTTAATTCCTATGAAAGACTTTTCCTACTATCTAAAATCCATCGGCGAAGTTGGTTTTGTAGAGCAGACAACAACCTCTAGTCTTTTTGCTTCGGGACTGCCTACTGCTAAGCCTTTTGAAATTGTACTTTTTGATACAGATGACAAAGGACAAATTGTGTCTATGGACAAAAATATGGTTGAGATTCTCATGTTTTCAGGCAGTCCGCCAAGACCAGGAACAAAGCTGGTCCGAACAAACGAATCTTTCATGTTTCCAATAGGATTTGAGCTTCTTGGAAAAATTACAGATCCTTTAGGAAATCTGCTTGAAGGCACAAAACCGCTTAAAAAATCTACAACTTTTAGAGAGATCCATAGAGCGCCAGCAGGCATTATCGAAAGAATTGCCATAAACAAACAGTTCGAAACAGGAGTCTCTGTAGTTGATCTTGTGACTCCTTTGGGTCATGGACAAAGAGAACTAATTATAGGAGATAGAAAAACAGGCAAAACGAGCTTTTTGCTACAAACTATCATAACCCAGGCAAAAAAAGACAATGTCTGTATTTATGCAGCGATTGGCAAAAAGAAGCTGGATATAAAAAACCTAAAAGAATTTTTTAGCAAAAATAAAGTTATGGATAAAATTGCAATTATAGCCTCCAGTTCGGAAAATCCAACTGGTGTAATTTATCTAACACCATTTGTAGCAATGACAGCAGCAGAATACTTTAGAGACGAGGGTTACGACGTTTTGTTGGTGTTAGACGATATGACTACACACGCAAAATTCTATAGAGAAATAGCTCTTTTGTCCAAAAGATTTCCGGGGCGAAATTCTTATCCAGCGGACATCTTCTATGCCCATGCAGCGTTACTGGAAAGAGCCGGTAACTTTATCACCAAAAAAGGTGAAAAGTCAATAACCTGTCTACCAGTTGCAGAAACAATGCAGGGAGACTTGTCTGGCTATATTCAAACCAATATTATGTCTATGACAGATGGCCACTTGTATTTCGACACAGACCTTTTTGCCAAAGGAAGACGACCTGCTATTAATCCCTTCTTGTCTGTTACCAGAGTCGGCAAGCAAACCCAAACCAATACGCAAAGAGGGATCAATCGAGAAATCTTAAGCTTTTTAACTCTTTTTGAGAAAATGCAAAGCTTTAGCCATTTTGGCGCAGAATTAAGCGAAGCTTCTAAAATTACTTTGACAGTTGGAGACGAGATAATCAAATTTTTTGATCAGAATACATCTGTAATCATACCCCTAAAGGTACAAATCGTTCTTTTTTGTCTTCTTTGGAATAGAATCATGCAAAACACAGAAACACAAGATAGAAGACTCGATATAGCCAAAGCAACCAAAGCATATCAAGAAAGTAAAGAAATTAGAAAACAAATTGATGGGCTAGTGGATAAATCCTCCTCCTTCGACCAACTTCTTGAAACTCTAAAACAAAAAGGAGACAAGCTGTTGGCAAGTATTATTAAATATAGTTAAGATATATTAAATATCATTTCTTACGATTTTTGACTTTTGACTTTTGACTTTTTATATGTATGGCTAGCAAAAAAGACCTTTCAGCAGAAATCGAGTATTTAAGCGCCTTAAAAAATATGCTTGAAACATACGAAGAAATCGCTGCAACTCGCATGCAACGAATTCGTGCCTCTGTTCTTCAAAGCCGCGACTTTGTTTTCGAAATAAACGTAGTCTTTCAACACGTAAAAAATTCGTACAAAAGACAAGTAGAAGCGCTTATGAGAAAGAGAAAAATCAAAGACCCAACAAAATTTACCTTTTTAGCGCGTAATGGAAAAACGCTTTATCTTTTGGTGTCAGCCAATACTGGCTTGTATGGCAGTATCATAAAAAGAACTTACGATGAATTTATTAAATATTACCAAAAAGAGAAGGGCGATGTAGCAATTATTGGAAAGCTTGGGGCGCAATATTTTCGGCAAGATTTTCCAAAAACTCCCTACACCTATTTTGACTTTCCAGATACTAACATAAATGAAGAAAGTTTAAAAAAAATTATTCAGTTTATTATCGAGTATCAACAGGTAATTGTTTTTTACGAGCAATTTGTAAATGTAGTCGTCCAAGATCCAATCGCAACCAATATTAGTGGAGATGTACTGCCCTGGGAACAGAGAGGACCAGAGACTAAATATTTTGTCGAACCATCGCTTGAAAAAGTTATGCAGTTTTTTGAAAAGCAAATCTTTGCCTCTATTTTTGAGCAGACTCTCTTTGAATCAGAACTGGCAAAATTTGCTTCTCGTATGGTGTCTTTGGACCAAGCAACAAACAGCACTAGAGAAAGGCTTAAGCAAGACTCTTTTTTGCTTGATAAAATAAAGCACGCGATTATGAATAAGAAACAATCCGAGACTGTGACGGGACTTATGTTGTTGGGGAGATAAATATGCCTAAAAGTTACGGAAAAATTGTCAGCATCCAAGGACAAATTGCAGAAGTAGAATTTAGCGAAGAACAACCCAGTATTTACGATATTCTAATATCCGAGCAAGATCCTTCTGTACGACTTCAGGTATCTGTGTCGTCCGGGCCTTCTTCTTTTTTTTGTTTGAGCCTCTCGCCTACTTCTAATCTTTTTCGAGGCATGAAGGTTATCAATACGAAAGAAACAATTACTATTCCTGTTGGAGAAAACCTCTTAGGAAGAGTTATAGATGTTTTTGGAAAGCCACTGGATGGAAAAAGAGAAATAAAGGGAGGCGCTTTCCTCCCTACCCATAGAAAAGCCTTAAGTCTTAACGAGGTGCACCAGTATAAAGAAATACTCGAAACTGGAATCAAAGTTATAGATCTTTTTTCTCCTATTGTAATAGGTGGAAAATTAGGCATCTTTGGAGGCGCAGGAGTTGGAAAAACAATGCTTCTTACAGAAGTTATACACAATGTTGTTACTCTTAAAAAGGGGGAACGAGTTTCTGTTTTTGCAGGAATCGGAGAACGCGTAAGAGAAGGACACGAGCTTTATGAGACGCTAAAGGAAAAAGAGGTGCTTGATTTTGTTTCTTTGATTCTTGGCACCATGGGAGAAAATCCGGCTATTCGTTTCCTCACAGGATTTACAGCCGTTACTTTGGCAGAATATTTTAGAGACGTCCTTAAAAAAGACGTTTTGTTTTTTATAGATAATGCTTTTCGCTTTGCTCAAGCTGGAAACGAGCTGTCTGTCCTTACCAGTACTATCCCTTCGGAAGACGGATACCAAGCAACTCTTGCGTCTGAAATGGCATCTTTTCATGAAAGATTGGTATCAAATAAACAAAGCTCTATTAGCACAATAGAGGCAATTTATTTGCCAAACGATGATATTTTGGATCAGGGAGTCCAGGCAATCTTTCCGTATCTTGATTCAACGATTGTTTTATCAAGAAATATTTATCAAGCAGGGTTTCTTCCAGCTGTTGATATTTTTTCTTCCACCTCATCGATTCTTAACCCAGAAATTGTAGGAGAACAACACGCCGATGTGGTACTTAACGCGCAAAACCTCTTAAAACAATCTGTTGCTTTGGACCGCATAGTTTCTTTGGTTGGAGAATCCGAACTATCTACCCAAGACAAAGTTATATACGAGCGCGCCAAAAAGTTAAAAAATTATATGACGCAAAGTTTTTTTGTCACAGAAAACCAGACAGGACGTGTTGGAGTGTATGTTCCGCGCGAAACAACAGTAAGTGATGTAAACGCTATTCTTGACGGAGAATTTGACACTGTATCTGATGATAAATTTATGTTTATCGGCAGTCTTTCGGATATCAAACAAAAAGCCTAAAGAGATTGTGAAAAGGATACTCCTTCACGAAGGAGTATCCTTAGAAACGAAGATTTGACAAAGGAGTATCCTTGCGTACAAGGATACTCCTTAGAAACGAAGGCTTAGCTCTCTAGGTAGCACTCCTTGCGCATAAATCCTGGATTTGGGAGAGGGCAAGGGATTCTCCGCTTCCTCTCCTATAAGGCGCGGGCGGGTGAGGTAACAATTGAGCAATTTAACAATTCAACAATGCCTCCGTGCATTAGTTTAGTATACCTATACCTTTTTGACGAATGCAACTTTAACAATCAAAGTATATTTGATTTTTGATCTTTGATTTTTTATATTTATACTATGCCGTCCCTTCTTGATCTTGTTATTCGAAGCAAACTTGGGATTGTATACAGCGACAAAGTCGAGGCTGTTTCTTCCAAAAACGACAAGGGTGTTTTTGACATTTTGCCTGAACACGAAAACTTTATCTCGGTTATCAAAGAAAATATTGTTATTCACAAAAAGATAAACCAAAATCAAGAAATGAAGATAGAAAATGGCATTTTAAGGGTGTATAAGAACAAGGTTAATATATATGTTGGTGTTTAATCAAGGTTTTTTTGAGGCGCCTACCGCGTTTTTCACAAACTCCTCTGCCCACTCATAAACATTTTTATCATCTAATACTTCCACCATGCGTTTTATTCTTTTTTGCTTTTCTTTGGGATCCATCTCCAATGCCTTTTTAATTGCCGAGATCACCTCATCCAAGCTATACGGATTAACAATTAAAGCATCTGTCAAATCAATTGCCGATCCTGCAAATTGCGACAAGACAAGCATTCCAGGATTTTCGGAAAAAGACGAGGCAACAACAAACTCTTTGGAAACCAAATTCATACCATCGTCCAAAGGTGTTACTAAACATACATCTGCTTTTTGATAAAAGTTTATAATTTCTTTTCTTGGATAGATTGCAGATATAAGATGGATAGGCTGCCAAGTATTGTTTTTGTACTTTTTGTTGATAGTTTGAGATAGTTTTTTGATCTCTTCTTTAAGGTTCCTATAGGACGGAATTGCTTCTCTGGATGGCGCCATTATTCCAATATAAACAACAATGCCAATATATTTTGGGTTTCTTTCGAAAAATCTGTCAATCGCCATAAGCCTATTGATTAAGCCTTTTGTGTAATCTAGCCTATCAACCCCAAGTATTACCTTTTCTGCGCTTCCTATAACTTTTTCAACGTCTCTTAAAACTAAAGAAGTACCATCATCTTTATCAACCAACGATCTTATAACGTCTGTATCCACTCCCATGGGCAAATTTTTTATTGTTGTCACAGTGTTGTCCAAATAAACTTTTGCTGTCTCGTCGTCTATTCTTGTTTCAAATTCTCGTCTTACTGTTTCTATGAAATTTCTTGCCTGATAACCTCTATGAAAAGCTACAAAATCGCACCTTAATATGCTTTCTAGTATTTCTTTCTTGTAAGGAAGAATGCGAAAAACCTCCCACGTTGGCCAGGGTATGTGCCAAAACATTGCAACAATAGTATTACGAGGATTATCTAAATATTTTGGAACCAAAGAAAGCTGGTAGTCATTAATCCAAATAAAAGTTTTTCCTTTTATTTCTTCTTTAATACTTTGGGCAAATTTCTTGTTGACTTTCTTAAACCCCTCAAACCAATTTTTATGAAACTCGGGTTTTTGAAAAGCTACGTGGCAAAGAGGCCAAAGCGTTTGATTGGAAAAACCATAATAATAACAATCTATATCGTCCTGACTAAAAAATAATCTTTTTAATGTATACTTGCTTTCTTGATCTTGTATTATAGAGTGGGCTCCCCCGATTTCTTTTTCTTTTGGGTCTTTGGCTCTTGCTATGTAAATTGCAGATGAGGCACGGGCTATGGGATCAAGAGCAATACTTACTCCTCCTGCTGGTGCTTTCTGAATAACTTCACCATTTAATTTTTGGGCAATCCGCGTCTCTCCATCTGCAGCAATAATCATTCTAAAATTCTGGCTTTTAAAGAACTCTTTAAGAGAATTAAAAGTTAACACAAAGCTAAGTATACATGTCAAGAATAAAATTTGCAATACATCCCAAATCCTACAATGTGCTATACTGGATTGAATGAAAATAGCCGTTGTTGCCTCCGTTTGGATTAGTATCCCACCAAAAGGTTTTGGTTTTGGAGCCCAAGAATATCTTGCTTACTATATAGTTGAAGGTTTGCTAAAAAAAGGTCACGATGTAACTCTTTTTGCCTCTTCCGATTCAAACACAAATGCCAAACTAGTAGGCGTTGCCCCTAAACAAGTTTCAAGTATTAACTTTCCTGATCCCAAGCTTGAAGATGCATTCGAACTAATGAACTTATCCAATTGCTTCCAGACTGCAAACTCTTTCGACATAATCCACAACCACCTACTACCTTACGGTCTTCTTTTTACTAATCTTAAAAATACACCTGTAGTCCATACGCTGCATCACCAAATCTATAAGACCAGAGCGGACTATTTTATTTATCAAAAATATAAAAACCAAAACTATATTTCCATCTCGGATAGTCAGAGGAAAATTATGCCAGAACTAAACTATGTAGCAACAATTCATAATGGAGTTGACGCTAGTTTCTATAGTTTTAAAAAAGAGCCAAACTCTTACTACATGCTTTATCTTGGCAGAATGAAAAGATACAAAGGAATTCATACTGCTATAAAAATTGCTCAAAAAACAGGCATCAAGCTTATTATTGCCTCTCCCCTTCCCAATCCAAAACAAGCTGACTATAACGAAGTCATGCAATATTGGTTAACTGATATCAAACCATATCTTAATCGCCAAATAGAACATATTGATAATCTAAAAGGACAAGATAAGGTAAGCGTTATTCAAAATGCAAAAGTTCTTATCTCCCCAATTGAAAGGGATGAGCCTTTTGGAATGACACTAATTGAGTCAATGTCGTGCGGCACTCCTGTAATCGCTTACAAAAAAGGCGCATGTTGCGAAATAATAGTCAACGGAAAAACAGGCTTTTTGATCGATTTTGATAAGACAAAAGGCATTGCAAAATTGCAGAAAGCGATAGAAAAAACATATAATATGCCCAAACAAGAATATTCAATCTTGCGTCAGAATGCCCGGACTTACGTGGAAAAAAATTTTACAGCCGAAGCCATGGTTGATAAATACGAAAAAGTCTATAAAAAGATATTAAAATGAAAATTGTTTTTCTTTCTCCACCTTGGATTCCTTTATCTCCTAAAGGTTATGGAAGAATAGAAAGAATTGTCTACTATCTGAAATGTCGCAGATGTATTTTAACTTATTCACACGCTATATATTCAAAAAAAGCAATTGCTAAATTTTAAATCAAGAGATATAATCAGTTTATAAATGACAAATAAATACCTCTTTATCACTTATGGCTCTAAAAGAATTAAAGGCGTTCAAACAAAAGCAATTCATACCGCAAACTTTCTTCCTAAAGACGAAGTTCTGGTCATAAACCACGGAGATGATTCTTGGCTAAAACATGCAGGCCTTAAGGTATATAACCTCAACTACAACGCTTTCGAGCTCCCAAACCTATACGATTCCATTGTGCTCAAACATATCAAAGAAGCAAAGGTAATCACCTTCTGTGATTTCCCAACCAACATGCTCATGGAGTATCTTATCTTTTACTACGCATACAAAAACCTTAAAACGCCCATCTGTATATTTGACAATATCTATAATAGCAAACAGCTTGATGATAAAATCTATTCTATTTTTTATAAACTCTCTGACCTTATGCTTCTATCGGGCATAAGCTATTTTGGATCGTATATTCAAAGTTTTAAAAAAGCAATTATAATTCCTCCCTTTTTTGAAACTCCTACTAAAAACGAAAAATTCTATAGGGAAAAGCTAATCAAACAGCTTAAAATAAAAAATGAAAATGCAAAAATAATTCTTTATATTGCCTATAACGAAAAGGTTCTTAATATTACAAAAGATATCTTAAACAATCTATCAAACCAAAATTTCTACCATATAGTTTTGACCACCTCACCAAAGATAAAACTAGACGCTAAAAATGTTGAGGTTGTAAAGAAAGAGATTGGGAGAGAAACAATGAGAGACTACATTTTAGCCTCCGACCTGGTAATTGCTAAATTTGGCTACCAACAGCTTTTAGAAGGTCTTTCTTTAAAAAAACCAATCATTGTGGTTGGCGACAGCGGATTATCAAAAGATTGGCTTGATGAAGAAATAAGAAGTAGTTTCTTTTTTTATAAGGACTTCTCTTCCCAACTTATCAATCAAATCAGAGAATTATTAACTAATGACAAGTTATACGCTAATACGCTCTCTAAAATACAAAAGCTGCACGATGGAAAATTCGATGGTGCAAAAATTGCAGCTTCAGCTATCAAACAGCTTGCCAAAAGACAAATAAGCAAAAGGGTGCTACCCCCAAAGATAATTGCCTTAACGTTTAATACAAAAGAGAATCTAAAACGACTTTATGAAGTTTTAGAAAAGGAGCTATTTGTGTTGCCAATAATTATTAGTGAGCGATTTGCAGAAAGAGATTTTGGTTACCCAAAAGGAACAAAGCCTCTTGTTACGAGCCTACAAAAACTTACATTTACAAAAAAGGCAGAAGTAATAAACCCATCAAGTTTTCTTCTGTTCAACTTTTCCGAACAAGCCTACCATGGCTTCGCTCCTCTTTTCCCATTTACAAAACATTTATTTGAAGCTTTTGAGACAATGTTAAAAATAAGTGATAAAGTATATTTAGTGGGTGAAGAGGCAAAATCTTTTTTTAAACACATTATAAAGCGGCTAAATAAAAACCAAGATATCATATATTTTTGAGAATATGCGCATTGGCATTGCAGGAATATTAAATAAGCCGATAATTGCCAACTCTTTAGGAGGAACAGAAGAGTTTACTTATCAACTCTGTCAACAATTGGTGAAAAGAGGCCATAAAGTAACTCTTTTTGCCACCCAAGACAGCAAAACCAGCGCAAAAATTGAACCTACAATAAGCTCAAAAAAAATAAAAGGAATTATCGAATCTGGAATAGAAGTGCGATTTCTGTACCATTTGCTCCAAGCCAGAGAAATAGCCAAAAAATCTTCCAACTTTGACATAATACACAACAACTATTATGATTCTTTTCTTCTTATGCCTTTTGTAGATTGGTTTAAATGCCCTGTGGTAACAACTGTTCACAATGATTTTTGGCAATTCAAAAACATGCGCTACTTTTTCCAAAAAACTCAAAGAAGCGAAAAAGATTTAATGGTATTTGTTTCTAAAATGGCAAAAAATCTAGCTCATGATCCCAAAGATTCCGCTGTTATATATAATGGAATCGAAATTAAAAACTATCCTTTTATGGAAGAAAATAGCCAAAAGTATCTCTTTTGGCTTAGCCGTTTTGCAAAAGAAAAAGGTCCTGCTCAAGCAATAGAAGTTGCACTTGAGACCAAAAATCCAATTATACTTGCTGGCGGCTCTCCTCAAACGCAAGAACTGACATCCTACTACGCTCATTATGTAAGGCCTTACCTTTCGGAAACAATACAGTTTTTAGGGTCTCAAGATGCCCAAACAAAGGTCAAATTGTATCAAGAGGCTCGGGCATTTCTTTTTCCTATTCAATGGGAAGAACCATTTGGACTTGTAATGATTGAGGCAATGGCCACAGGAACTCCAGTTGTTACATTTGCTCGGGGTTCCATACCAGAAGTTGTTAAAGATGGTGTAACTGGATTTGTTGTTAACCCATCGGATGAAGATATCCGAGGAGACTGGATTATCAAAAAAACAGGCACCGAAGGCTTAAGCGAGGCTGTAGAGAGAATTTATTCTATGTCTGATAGCGATTACAAAATAATGCGTGAAAACTGCCGAACCCGCGTTGAAAAAAACTTTGCGGTAGAGCGGATGGTTGACGAATATGAGAAAGTGTACCAAAAAATCCTTGAAGGACATTCCCGCAAAAAGTGAACCTTCTAAACTCTAACTAAATGTATTTAAAAGTATTAAAAGAATATTTAATGGATCAATTATCACAAACTCCCGCTCGGGCAGTTTTTGTGGGAGATTCAGATACTCCCGGCAGTCTATACGCAATTCTTACCAAAAATCTAGTCATTCACAACCTCATAAATGGTAAAATCCCTCTTTTAAATCTCGCAAACTTATGCACATTTAATCCCAATTCATCAATTTTTGTTGTTTCAATAAGTGTGTTCCTGGCAATTTCTAAAGATTCTTTCATCTGATATCTTTTTATTATATTTATATGTCTATTCCAATCAAATCCATCTAAGAGGTATAAGCTTAATAAATCTATTAAATCTTTTCTTCCCTTGACAGTATTTTTTCTATCCATTAACGCCTTCTGTTTTAAAACTGCCAATACTTCTTTCTCAACGCAGTTGAATCCCTCAAGGCTGGTTTTAAAATTTACCAATTCTTCTGCTGGAATCCCTGGATTTGAATAAAAAGGAACATAGATATCAATATCAACCTCTTCTTTCTTGGCTTCGTATTTTTTAAGACGGTCATTTTTATAAACAACCAGCTTGTTTCTCAATTTATCAAGGGTTTCATATTCAGTCACCAAATCTATATCTTTTGACTTTAGAGCTTGAGTATACAGAAATACCGCCCACCCCCCAATTAATATAAAATCGTATTCTCTCCTCAATTCTAGAAGAACGCTCCAACTTTTTTCCGTAATAAGATTATGATAAAAGTCCATCAATCTTCTCCTTTAAAGACCCAACAAATTCTTTCGCCTGCCAGTCAGACAGGTTCCAAAGATCAACAAATGTCTGGGGAAGTGTTGTTAACGAACCATATTGTGACAAAAAAGGATCTTGTCTTAAAACTATCAGGTTTGCCCTCCCCTTTTTAAAATCGAAACGTTTTTTTATAAGATCTATATTTTTTGTATAGACAAAGACCTTGTCATAATCTGCCGGTGCCACACCAAGTATATTTCTTGCCGCACTGTAACAGGCAAAAATGGCATCTGGAGGCATATTCCCCTCAATCTCAAAAATGGACAATCCCACATAACCAGTAAAAATAACATCTTTTTGAATGTTTCGTACACTTGCCCAATGGTATAAAAGTTTCTCTTCGTCTTCCAACACAAAAAATCTGCCTGTTACTCGAACTGATCCCATTTTGCGAGGAGTTTTAAGTGCTTGGAATATTGTGCTTGTAGAGAAATTAAAATAAGAGGCCAAGTCCTTCTGGGTAAATCGCCTATTTTTCTTCTCTATTGCCTGATAAAGTAGCTCTCGCCAAATGATTTCGATTTTTCTCATAAAAATGATCTTTCATTTCTATAATATTCGAAATAAGTTGACTTGTCAAGTGTACTTTTGCCTCACGCTTAGCGACGCGATCGTATCATTTTGTGCGAGGCTAAAGTCTAATCTGCTCCTTCAGAACCAAAAACGCAAACTCCAAAAGCCTAAGCTGGCGTTTGAGCCGCCAGGGTTGGCGGATAAGACGATATAACCATTCAAATCCCAATTCCCTAACCCACTTTGGAGCTCGCTTAACTCTTCCGCTAATATAGTCAAACGCTCCTCCTACTCCTATTGCTACTTTTACTGGAAGATACTCTAGATTTTTGCTAATCCATATTTCTTGTTTTGGTGGGCCGAAAGCAACGAAGAGAAGATCGATTTTGTTGGACGATGGATGGTAGAAGATAGAAGATAGTTTTTTGATGTTAGAAGATAGAGAATAGATTTTTTCTTTATCTTTTATCTTCAACTTTCTATTTTCTATTTTCAAATTACTATCTTCCATATTCGATTTTCTACCGTCAAAATTGTTACCCGGCCACTCCTCTCCGGCAAAAACCACCTTTAGCCGTGGATATTTTTTTACCAAGCACTCGGCTGTCTTCTCTGCTATTCCGGGTCCACCTCCCAAAAAGCCCACTGTTATAGGCTTTTCTGAAACTTCCCTACATAGGTTTTCTAGTAAATCAACACCCGTTAAGCGCTCTTTAAGTTGTTTTCCCAAAATCTTGCCTGCCAAAACTACTCCTATCCCATCGCTTACAGCTATTTTAGCCTCATTTAAGATATTTTTATACTGTAAATTTTTATTGGCAAGAACCAAAATTTCCGGATTCGGAGTAACAATAAAGTATTTTTTGCTGTTTTTTTCTAGGCTTCTAATAATATACTCTAGGATTTCTTCTTTTGTCGCACTTGTTATCCCAACCCCTATAATTATTTTTTTCTCAAGCATATTTTAATTATTATAAGATATCTTCTCTGAATACTAATTTTGTCTAAAATTACTATTTTGAGTATTTTATTTAATCAAAATTTGTGCTTAAAAAATTCTACTCTGAACCTATAAAAATCAAAATATTATTTAAAAGCATTTTATCATACTATAATGCTATCCTTATGTGAAAATTTTTAAAATTTACCAATTTTTGCGAGGCTAAATGTTAAATCAAAAAATAATATAGGACAAAA
>CAZPZA010000007.1:0-2941 GCA_964590985.1 uncultured Gammaproteobacteria bacterium | reverse complement strand
GATGCTTCTCTTGTAAAGTTCTATATTCTCAAGAGCGATTCCGGTTCCGCGAACCACACACAAAAGAGCATCTTCTGCAACATGACAAGGAACGCCTGTTAGTTTGGTCATAAGTTTGTCGAAGTTTTTAATAAGAGATGTTCCACCGCTCATCACAATCCCTTTATCTATTATATCGCTTGCCAGTTCTGGCGGAGTTTGCTCCAACACTGCTTTGACTCCTCCTACAATACTTAAAAGTACAGACTGCATAGCTTCGTTAATTTCAACTTCCGTTAGCTCTATGGTTTTTGGCAAACCAGTTATGTTGTCTCTGCCTCTTATTTCCATTTTGTTCACTTCTCCATTCTTTTTTTCTTCCAAGTATGCATTCCCAATCAAGATTTTTATTTCCTCCGAAGTTCTTTCTCCAATCAGAAGATTGAACTTTTTCTTAGTGTAATGAGCTATCGCCTCGTCTATTTTATTCCCTCCGGCTCTCACAGAGTTGTGGACTACAACGCCTCCCAAAGAAATGACCGCACATTCAGTGGATCCACCACCAATATCCACTATCATATGTCCTGCAGCCTGTGCTATAGGAATTTTAGCACCCACAGCCGCTGCCAAAGGCTCTTCTATAAGATAAGCAACTTTTGCTCCTGCTGCCATTGTTGCATCAAGCACTGCTCGTCTTTCTACTTGAGTAACGCCACTTGGAATACAAACCATAACTTCAGGCTTAAAAAACCGAGATGGACCACAGGCTTTGTCTATAAAATAAGAAAGCATTGCCTCGGTTATAGTATAATCTGCTATTACCCCGTCCCTTAAGGGCCGCATGGCAACAATGTTGCCTGGAGTTCTCCCCAACATTTCCTTTGCTTCTTTGCCTACAGCAACAATTCTATTATCCTCTGCCGTTACTGCTACAACTGTTGGTTCATTTAGCACTATTCCTTCACCTGCAACGTAAACTAGAGTATTAGCTGTTCCTAGATCAATACCAATGCGTTTGGAAAACATAACAAAATTTCTAATTACTAATTTCTAATTACTCTAATCAAATCCCAATCTAAAATGATCCAATTGGAACTTGGGGCTTGGGACTTATTTAGAAATTAGGTCAATTAGATTAATTAGAACAATTTTAAGAGTATCAAACCCTATCTAAACCATATCAAAAATCCCTCTTTGCCTCGATAAATTTGATTATAAACCCTAGTTTTTTCTGTTGCAATAGGTAAAGTCGGACTTGTCAAAGGTTATTGTTAACTTATATAATAAATGGCACGCAATTATTATTGGATCAATCTCATGAGAAAACAACTCCTTATACCAATTGCTATACTTATATTTCTGGTTCTTGGAACGACTGCGGTTGTTTTGTATGGCAAGGGTTATAGAATAAATACCAATCCTGAACAACCAAAAATCTTAGAAACAGGCCTTTTGGTGGCAACCAGCCAACCAGACGGCGCACAAGTCTTTATCAACGGTCATCTAACAACTGCTACAAACGACACCATTAATCTTTCGCCAAAAACTTACCAAATAAAAATTGTCAAAGAAGGCTACTTTCCCTGGGAAAAAACAATCAAAATACAAAAAGGGGTGGTAAGCGTAACAGGTGCTTTGCTTTTTGCCAAGGCTCCAAAACTGGAAAGCCTAACAGAAATAGGAGTATCTGATCCCATTCTTGATCTATCTAAAACAAAAATAGCTTTCCATGTTGCCTCTGAATCAGCAAGACGAAACGGAATTTATGTTTTGGATATGCAATCAAGACCGATAATTACTCTAAGAAGCGCTGCTACTCAAATTGTAGATGATACACTAGATAATTTTTCACGAGCTACACTTTCTTGGTCTCCAGATGGCCAAGAAATTTTAGCTACAATAAGCTCTAATCAAAATCCGTCATTTGCAACCACTTATCTTCTTAAGGCAAATGCCTTTAACGAAAATGCCCAAAACGTTACAGCAACTCTAGATACTATAATGGCTTCTTTCGAAAACGAAATGCTTGCAACCGAACAGGCTCAAATCGAAAGTCTTGCTCCAAAACTAAAAAATCTTATTAAAGAAAACTTTGAAATAATTGAATGGTCGCAAGATAAAACAAAGATACTCTATTCTGCCTCTCAATCTGCCAAGCTTTTGCTAATTATCAACCCTCCGCTAACAGGCACAGACTCTACCTTTCAAGAAAGATCTATTCAAAAAGGATCTATCTATGTTTATGATATCAAAGAGGATAAAAACTACAGAATCGAAATTGTCCGCCAGTTGGCGGATCAAGGCTCACAAGCCTTGAGCTGGTTTCCAAGTCTGACTTGGTTTCCTGACTCAAAACATCTTATATTTGTAGAGGATAAAAAAATAGGAATAATGGAACACGATGGCACCAATAAAACAACTATTTATGCCGGACCCTTTACGGACAACTACGTTTTCCCCTGGCCAGATGGATCAAAGCTTGTAACTTTAACAAATCTTGGCAACCCAGATATTCTCCCAAATTTATACACGATAGGACTGAAATAAGAGGTTTGTGGTAAAATACAATCATATTCTGAATTCTTGAAGTTGGAAGCTGGATATCTTTGAAATTGAGTACTTGAATTCTTGATTTCAAGATTTCAAATAATCAAGATATCAAAGTATCATGTTCAAGAACGTCAAGGGTATCCATTTTCAAAAATTCTAAACTAAAAAGTGTCCCCGTAGCTCAACGGATAGAGCAGACGCGTCCTAAGCGCCCGATGGAGGTTCGATTCCCCCCGGGGACACTTAAAAGCGGAGGCTAGTTCATCGGCAGAACGCTCGGTTCGGGACCGAGAGGCAGAGGGTTCAATTCCCTCGTCTCCGACCAAACATTATGGCTTACTCAAATAAAAAACGAGCAGGATATGAATACTTACTTGCCTATAAAATTACTCTTCCAGTCTACGATTACACT
>CAZPZA010000006.1:16789-17889 GCA_964590985.1 uncultured Gammaproteobacteria bacterium | reverse complement strand
ATGTCTTCAATCGTAACTTTCCGACTAACAAAAGTGGGTTCTGGATTGCCGATTCCAAAAGGCGAAAGTCGTTGAATTTCACCATACAGGTTATTACTAATCAACGATAAATCCAGCTCACAATCAATTTTTAAGGTTCGAGTAAGCATTTCTTCATCTAAAATTTTTTCTGCTTTTTCCTCAAGCTGTTTTTTAAGTAAAGTCAATTTTTCTGTTTTTACTGTAAAACCAGCCGCCATTGGATGACCTCCCGCATCAACCAACAATTCCGATGAACTTCGGATAAATTCAATAATATTAAATCCTGCTACCGATCTTGCCGATGCCTTAGAATATTTCTCCCCAACCGACACCACAATCGCAGGTCTATAAAACTCCTCAACTAGCTTACCAGCCACTAACCCTATTACGCCTTGTTGGTATGATTCATCCGCAATGAACAATAATTTTTGAGTTTTGAGTTGCAGTTTTGACCGCGTCTGACGCGGTTTTGAGTTTTGAGTTTTTAGTTTTGAGTTTTCGAACGTTGCCAAAGTCAACTCCTGCCTTTCTCTATTGGTATTGCCAAGAATTTGCGCCAGTGACTTTGCCCTCTCCTTATTTTTGGTACACAAAAGCCGCAGACTATCCATTGCGTATTCTAAACGGCCCATGGCATTAAGCCGTGGCGCAATAATATGTCCTACTTCATAAACTCCAATTTTTGATTGAGAAAGTCCTCCCTCTTTGAATAGTTCCAAAAGCCCAATTCTTTTTGTTTTTCTAACAGCTTCTAGTCCAAACTTTACAAGGGTTCTATTTGCTCCAGTCAATGGAACTAGATCTGCAATAGTTGCAAGGGCGACTAGCTCTATATGGACGTCTTTATTAGTGTCATTCTGAACTTGTTTCAGAATCTTAATTCCTGTAGAACGGAGATCCCGAAATAAATTCGGGATGACATGAAGAATAGACTGCGATAGCAAGTACGCAACACCTGCTCCGCATAGCTTAGTCGTATGAACTATCGCAAAAGCGTTGGGAAGTGTTTTTGAGGGAACATGGTGGTCGGTAACAATAACATCTATCCTCTCTTTATTTGCAAACTCAACTGCCTTATT
>CAZPZA010000006.1:1951-16689 GCA_964590985.1 uncultured Gammaproteobacteria bacterium | reverse complement strand
TGAAACCATATCTGTTATACTATAACAGAAATGATTGAAAACATTCCAGAAGAAATTTTAGAGATTTATAAAAAACTTAAAGACAATGGTTTTAAGGTATATTTTGTCGGTGGATGCGTAAGAAATCTTCTTCTTAAAAAAACCGTTAAGGACTGGGATTTTACAACAAATGCAACACCACAACAAATTCTAAAACTTTCCCCGGATGGTTTTTATGATAACAAGTTCGGCACTGTTGGAGTACCTATAGACATAAACAAGAAAAAACACGTTGCAGAAATTACGACTTTTCGCACCGAACATGGATATTCAGATAGACGCCGCCCTGATGTTGTTAAATGGGGGAAAAAAATAGAAGAGGATCTTGCGCGCCGCGACTTCACAGTTAACGCAATAGCCCTGAAATTGGACGCTCCACTCCAAGGGGGGACATACAAAATTATTGACCCATCTAATGGTCAAGAAGATCTTAAAAATAAAATTGTCCGCGCGGTTGGAGAACCAAAACTACGCTTCAAAGAAGATGCTTTGCGTCTTATTCGCGCAGTAAGAATAGCCACCGAACATGAATTTACAATAGAAGAAAATACTTGGAGCGAGATTGTTAAAGACAGCAAACTTATCAAAGAAATTTCGGGAGAAAGAATACGAGTAGAGCTCCTAAGAATTTTAGCAAGCAATCATGCTTATGACGGAGCAATACTTTTGAAAAACTCTGGTCTTTTGCAATACATTCTACCCGAACTTTTGGAAGGAATCAACGTCTCCCAAGTTCGCCCTGGCAGACACCACACATCGGATGTGTACACTCATAATATATTGTCTCTTAAATTCTGCTCGTCTTCCGATCCGATTGTTCGTTTTGCAACGCTTTTGCATGATATCGGAAAACCACGGGTTGAAAAAAAAGATGAGCAAGGTTTGGTAATATTTCATAATCACGAAGTTGTCGGAGCGCGTATGACTCGTGAGATATGCGATAGACTAAGATTTCCCAAGAAAGATCGCGATAAAATAGTCAATCTTATAAGATGGCACATGTTTACAGTGGATGAAAAAATTACAGACGCAGCTGTAAGAAGGTTTATTCGAAGGATCGGAGTAGAAAATGTAAAAGACATGATGGATCTTCGAATTGGCGATAGACTGGGCGGTGGAACGCAAAGAGCTGAAAGTTGGAGACTTAAGCTTTTCAAAAAGAGGATCGAAGATCAGTTAAAACCCGCACCTTTTTCTATCAACGATTTAGTAATTGATGGGCATGACGTTATGAGAGAATTAAAGATAAAACCAGGCCCAAAGGTCGGCCAAATCCTCCAAAGACTTTTTGAAGAAGTGGACGAAGACTTATCAAAAAACACAAAAGAATACTTATTAAGAAGAATAAGAGAAATGGAACAATAATTAATGGAAGGGTACAAAAATCTTACAAGTTATGTTTTGGCAACAGTTATTTATGACCTGACAATTCAATTTTGCAAGCGCTTCTTAGATAGAAAATCGCGCACCGTTGATCAAATGGAGCAAGCAGCAAGATCGGGTAAACAAAATATAGCCGAGGGTTATACTATGCAAAGTCTTGAGGCTTACATAAAACTTGCGGGAGTAGCTCAAGGTTCTATAAAAGAGCTTGCGGCCGATTACGAAGATTTCTTGCGCCAAAGAGGACTTTCTATTTGGGAGAAGGATGACTCAAGAGTTAGGAAGTTTAGGGCTTTTAGGGCGATTTGGATAAAACCTAATATTCCCAACACCCCAAAACTCCCCAACAACCCCGAAGAAGCAGCAAATATGCTCTTAACGTTCTGCCAAATGGAATCTTTTTTGCTCTCTAAGCAAATCGCAGCATTAAAAGAGAAATTTATAAAAGAGGGCGGTTTTAGAGAGAATCTTTTCAAAAAGAGAATGGGGTTTAAAAGAAATACTAAATAATCTATGCAAAACACTATTTTAGAAGTCAAAAATCTTACCAAGAAATTCGGCAATTTTACAGCAGTTGACAACATTTCTTTTTCTTTGCAGGAAGGAGAGATACTGGGATTGCTAGGACCAAACGGTGCCGGAAAAACAACAACCATTCAGATGCTTCTTGAGATAATGACACCAACTAGCGGCGACATATTCTGTTTTGGCAAACAATTCAAAAGTCATCGTGAGGATATTTTAAAAAATATCAACTTTGCATCAACCTATATAAGCTTTCCTCCATTTTTTTCTGTACATGAGATACTAAATGTATTTGCAACACTGTATGAGGTTTCAAAACGAAAAGAAAAAATAACTAAGCTACTTAAGGAGTTTGAGATAGACCATCTTGTAAACAGATCGTATGTAGATTTATCTGCTGGCGAAAAAACTAGACTTACTCTTGTAAAAGCCTTTCTCAATTACCCTAAAGTTATATTGCTTGACGAGCCTACTGCCAGTCTTGATCCTGAAATCGCCATAAGTGTCCGAAACTTTCTAAAAAAACAGAAAATTGAGTATAACGTCTCCATTCTTCTAACTTCGCACAACATGGCAGAAGTCGAAGAGCTGTGTGATAGAGTATTAATTATTCATCACGGAAAAATTATTGACGAAGGAACACCCGAAGAACTTGCCAGAAAAACCTCTGACTGCGAACTCTCTCTTACTGTTGTTGACGATAAAGACCGCGCAGCAAAACTTCTTGAAGAAAAAAATATACCTTTTGACATAGAGCGGTTTTGCTTTACAATTCCTATTGACGAGCGCAATATAGCTAGTTTTCTGCAACTTTTGGCAAGAGAAAAAGTGCATTACCAAGAAATAACTATCAAAAAGTCAGATTTAGAAGATTACTTTCTTTCTGTTATCGGAGAAAAAATAGCATGATAAATTGGAATAGAATTTACGCAATGGTTTTGCGTGACTTTATAAACTTGCGCCATAATTACGATCGTTTAGGCGATATGTTCTATTGGCCAACAATGGATCTTGTAATTTGGGGATTAACGGGACTTTACTTTGTTAAGCAAAGCCAAAACGAAGTGCTTCTTTCTATTATGCTTACAGGGCTTATTTTCTGGATTATAGTTTGGCGTTCCCAATATGAAATAAACATTAATCTACTTCAGGAAATATGGGACAGAAATCTAGTTAACCTACTTGCTTCCCCACTAACTCTTAGAGAATGGGTTGTGTCCTTTCTTATTTTTGGTCTTTCAAAGATGATTGTAAGCCTTGCCTTTTCTGGTCTTATAGCTTTTGTTCTTTATCGGTTTAGTTTCTTTGTTTACGGATTTCTTCTCCTTCCATTCGTTGCAAGCCTTCTTCTATCAGGATGGGTTGCAGGATTTATTGTCGCTGGACTTCTAATACGTTTTGGGTCGAAAATTCAAACCCTTGCCTGGACAGGAGTATATCTTATAGTTCCCTTTTCCGCAGTTTTTTACTCGCTTTCTACGCTTCCTTCATGGGCACAGGCTATAGCAAGTCTTACACCACCTTCCTATATATTTGAAGGAATGAGGGAAATTCTTTTTACTGGCACTCTTTCGTACGATAAGTTACTTATAAGTTTTGCTTTAAATATAATATATCTGATATTATCTCTTTGGTTTTTTGTCTTCATGTTTAACCAAAGCCGAAAACTTGGACTTGGAAGACTGATTTAGTTCTTGACAGGTTGTACAATTTTTTGTACGATACTCCTAATATGATAACTTTAGGTGTTTCGCAAGTTAGACAAAATCTCCCGAAATTAATTGACGAGGTTGACGCTAGGTTTGAACGACTTTTTATCACCAAAGGCGGGAAAGCAAAAGCAGTCATTATGTCTGCTGGAGAGTTTCAGAGTTGGGTAGAAACCCTTGCTTCTTATGAAGATCCGGAAACAATGAAAGTAATTAGAGAAGTAAAAAATATGAGCTTAGCAGAAATCAGAAAAAGCAAGAAATTTATTACTCTTGAAGAACTCAAAAAAAGACTTAATGTCAAGGAGTAAATGACAATCCGAACTTACTTTTATAATAATGTAGAAAAAAGCCTCAAGAAACTTCCAAAATTAGTAACAGACCGTTTTTACGACACCGTTGAGCTGTTAAGGCTCAATCCATTAGCAGGAATACCGTTGAAAGGTAAATTAAAAGGACATCGTAAATATAGAATTGGAGATTACAGAATTGTTTATAAGTATCATTCTAAAGAAAAAGTATTGGTAATTTATCGATTAGAATCACGGCAAGGAGTATATAAAAACTAACATGCTAAAACAGCAAACTTCAAGAAGAGTTAAAACTTCTGTCCTTCGCATGCTTCTTTCAGCAATCAATTATTACGAAATTCAAAAAGGAGCGGACGAAGGAGCAAGCCTCGCTGA
The DNA here is from genome assembly GCA_964590985.1 of uncultured Gammaproteobacteria bacterium. Lineage (GTDB taxonomy): Bacteria > Patescibacteriota > Microgenomatia > Levybacterales > UBA12049 > CAZPZA01. Next base: position 12,347 of record CAZPZA010000006.1, on the reverse strand, counting down.
CAGGCGTGGGAGCGCTTGCTACGAGGCAACTGATAAAGATGTGATTTTTGTTACCCAAAAAGAAGCAAAACAACGAAAAGATTCTATCGAACAATTCCAAAAGGCAGAGCGGCAAGATCTGGTTGACAAAGAAACCAAAGAATTAGAGCTTTTGCAAAAAATATCTGCCTGATTCATAATTCTTGCTTTTCTTAATTTTTTTTACTGCGCCATTCGTGCCAGATGAGCAAAAGGGGTGAAGCAAAAAATATAGAAGAATAAGTACCTGCAACAATACCAATAAGAAGAGCCACAGCAAACCACCTGATAGATTCTCCGCCAAACAAAAGTATGGAGAACAGAACAACAACCACAGTAAGCGATGTATTAAGGGATCTGTCAATTGTCTGAAGTATAGATTCGTTAACCACTTGCGTAAATGGCACGCCTATCATTCTAATTAAGTTTTCTCTTATTCTATCAAAAACAACAATAGTATCATGAACAGAAAATCCAATAATAGTAAGAATGGCTGTTACAAAAAGACTGTTGATTTCTACTTTAAAAAAATGTCCAAAAAGCGAAAAAGCGCCAAACATTATCAACACATCGTGAATAAGAGCTACTATCGCACATATTCCAAAACGAAAACTACTGGCTGGTTTTGGCACTTTTCTAAACGACCATGTAACATACAAAACTATTAGAAACGATGCTACAATTATTGCTTTAGTGGCATTTTTTGTTGTCTCTTGTCCAATTGTCGGACCTATTGTTTCAAATTCTGTTTGCTTAACATCTTTAAACTCTTTAGAGATAGACTGCGCAAATTTATTGTTTTGTTCTTGATTCATTGGGCTTGTGCGCACAAAAACCAACTGATTGGAAGTCTCAATCACTGAAACATTTATTTTCTGCGCCCCCAACATAGCCTTAATTTTTTTCTTTTCTTGCTCTTTAACCCATTCTTTAAACGCAAGAGTCATTCTTGTCCCTCCTGTAAAATCTATAGAAAGGTTAAGGCCAAAAAGGAACAAAGAAATCAAACCGAAAATTATCATCAGGAATGATAAAGCAAAGTAAAAGTATTTTTTGCCGATAATATCCATCCGTAGCGTATAGCGTATAGCGCTTAGGGTTTAGAAACTACACCCTACTCCCTACACCCTACCCCCTATAAATCATCCTTAACAGCGTCCTCGTCACTACAATCGCCGAAAACATAGAGGCTAAGACTCCAATTGCCAGCACCAAGGCAAACCCTCTTACAATCCCTGTGCCAAAATGATATAAAACAAAGCAAGTAATAAGAGTTGAGATATTTGAATCTCGAATAGACGACCACGCTCTTGAAAAACCCATACTAAGTGCTGTGCCTTTGCTTTTTCCAAGTCTTATTTCTTCTTTCATTCTCTCAAATATCAAAATATTTGCATCAACCGCCATGCCCATAGACAAGATAAAGCCCGCAATTCCCGAAAGAGTAATAGTAATGCCATAAGGAGTAAGATTGCTCAACTTAAATATGGACAAAATTAACAAAGAATACAAAGATAACGCTAGGCTTGCCATAAAGCCTAGTCTGCCATAAATAACAATCATAAAAATAACAATTGCCACAAACCCTAAAAATCCAGCAAAAATGCTTTTTGACAAAGAATCTCCTCCCAAAGTTGCATCAACTGCATACTCTTGAAGAAGAACTAAAGGCACAGGTAGGGCTCCTGCATTAAGCTGTGTACTTAAAGCTTTTGCAGAATCGGTAGTAAATCCGCCTGCAATAACCGCTCTTCCCTCCAAGATCGGCTGGTTAACACGGGGCGCTTCCAAAACTACATCGTCCAGCACTATCGCAACTTTTTTGTCAACGTTTCTTTTTGTAATTTCGGCAAACTTTTCTCCACCTTCTTTAGTAAAATCCAATTGTACCTGTGGATTACCAGTATTAGAATCAAATCCTACACTTGTATAGCTAATCTCGCTTCCTGCAAGATCTGTTTTTAAAGGATATGTTCCCAAAAACTGAACAACGCTAAGTGGATAGGCAGCCTGCGTTGCCAAAAGAGTCTCCAAGTCCTTCGGAGACTGAATAAAAATTGCAGAACTTGATGCAGTTGTTTCCCAAAAAGAAAGTTGCGCTGTTGTTCCTATTATCTCTTTTGCTTGAGTGATATCAACGCCTGGAAGCTCAACTATAATCCTATAATCATTTACTCCAATTGCAGTTTGAATTAAAGGCTCTGCTACTCCAAAAAGGTCGATTCTTCTTTCAATTACAGCTCTTGCAGCGTTTAACGCATCTATCTTTTTATCCTCATCAATTTCCGACATATCTGCTTTATAGGTAAGACTTGTTCCTCCTGCAAGATCGAGGCCTTTTCTAAAAGTTAGTTGTTTTTTTATGCCCAAGAATTCAAGTGTTGGAAGATTAACTAAGACAGCAACAATTGTAAGCGCTACAATAAGCCAAAGCATCAATCTCGAAGACCTATCGTTTCTTTTCATGCAAGCATGCTTTCTTCATCTCCAATTAACATTAGTCTTGATCCGTTCAAAATAGACAAGATAAATGGATCTCTTTTTCTCTTTCTAAACAAAAATTCTTCCTCACTCATAACCGTATAGTTAATTTCAGTATTTAATCTTTTCTCCTCATTTCTTATAAGAATAGCAAGCTCTGGCAAAACTATAGTTCCGACAATCAAAAAATCTACGTGTGTTGATTCTCTTTTAAGCCTTCTTGCAAATCTTCCAGAAAACATCGTATATTTTATTTTTCCTATTTTTACTCGATTCTTAAGTATCTCTCTACCAAGCCCTTCTGTCTTTGCTCCAAGTCTTAAAAGATCAAAGTAGAAAGGATAAGATTTAGACAAGTAATAGTAAACTCTATTTGAACGCGGTTCTTTTGCCAAAATACCCTTGTTTTCCAAAAATAGCAGTTCTCGTCTTACTGCATTAATCTCATCGTTCGTCCTTCGCACAATTTCTCTTACGTGATACATCCCTAAAGGATTTTTCAAAAACACACTCAATAATTTTACTCGCGAGTTTGATGTTATTAGGTCAGAAAGCATACTTTTTGTGTTATTTATATATTATACCACTGAAAAAAATAAGAATAAAGAACAAGTTTTTTGTTCTCTTAAGAAGCTTTTTAGTCTACAGATACTACACCATCTGTGGGCAGAATGCTAAACCAAATCGTCCCTCTATTAAATTCTATCGGATTTCCATTTGAATCAAATAAAAGTGTTTTTGAAGTCCTTCTATCTTTTCTCCATGTGCCATCAATTCTTGCGCCGTCCAGAAAAACCACGCTTTTACCAGTACCTTTAGTTTTGTACAAAAGATGAACATTGTTTTCGTATCCATCGTTTGCTCTTGACTCGCGCATAAACAATACTACTATATTTTTTGCAGTTATGGTTTTATTGTTGTTCCTGTCTGTATAGAAAGTATCTTTGCTCTTACGAGTATAAGAATTTGTAGGCGAATCATAAGTCCAATCAACGTGATAATCTGGATCTAACGACCAAAACTCCAAATGTATGCTTTGTGTTTTTGAGGACAAAGTCTTTTCATCTTCCTTAAACCTATAGCTTACAAAGCCTTCCTCCCAAGGCACATCATCTTTCCCTACATTTGTCAAACCGCGAGTTTCAGCAAAGCTCCATAATTTACCTGTTGTTGAATACATAGTGTGTTCTGTATCCGCAGTGTGTCCTAATCTATCATAATCTCTCCAAAATGCAGGAAATCCTATAGAAAATTGGTCAAGATCATTATAGCTATTCCATTTATAATCTCTTATTTGCCCCAAAGCATTAGCAGGGCCTAAAGTATTTGCTCCTCCAACATGGACATATAAAGGATCGCTTCCATACTCGGAAACAAAATCAAGAAAATAAGTTCTAGCAGATCTTATAGGTCCTAACTGTCCTGCGTCTTGGCAATAATATACAGCCAAAAATCTAGTTATTCCTCCCTCTGCAACTGCCTCATATATTACGTCTGCATAGGAGAGCCCTGACTGAGGTCGCGCTTCTTTATGATTTTCTATCATTACCCCAAGAGGCCTTTGCTTCTTCCACCAATCTCTTTGCGCAACCGAATATCGTGCTCCATTAAGGGGACACTCTTCTGTTTTTGGGAAAGATTCATTGAACGCAATTCTACTATCTTTGCCCTCAACCAAAATTGTAGATACCGGCTCGGAAGATGCGTCTTGTGACGTGGTTTTTTTTCTTTGAGAGAAAACTGCATAAGAAAGGCTGGAAGAAAAAATGTAAGCTGCAAGCAAAACTGCAATGCTTATACTTTTTTTGTTTATCATAAGTTCAATTTTTGATTGCACTGGTTCTGTTTGCCATTTTTAAGGCCTCTTTTTCCTCATTGGATAACTCGTGCTCCACAGCTTTTCCCTTCAACAGCCTCTTCGCATACCATCTTGTTCCAGACCGAGAATACAATCCAGAGATTATTATACCTGTATCTTCGCCATCTACTATCGCCAAAATGAAACTTTGATTTCCTCCTGTATCTTTAAAGGGATTAAAACGCAAAAGCCCCACTTTCTGAATATGTAAAACTCCCTCCTTTTGTATTGTATCACAATATTCTTTCAAATAGGAAATGTCTTTTTTTGCTTTATTTAAGTCTTTTATAATATTCTCGAGAATCGAACCAAGTCCTTTATTTATAACGCCTTTAGTTAACCTATTATAGTGAGAAACAGATCTAAACAAGCTTACAGAAAGAATAATTACCCAAATAATCAAAAAGCCAAGAACGATTAATTCAAGATTTAGGGACATAAAGTTTATACTAGCCTCTTGACAGCCTTATGTCAATAGTGTAGTGTAGGCATATTGAAATGGGAAAGCATAGAAAAACTCTAAAACAAAAAAAACTTACAGATCTTCGTAGAAGATCTGGTGCTTTTCAAGCAAAAGAAAGTTATTTTTTAAAAACCGACACTCTTATGGCGCCTATAGCCCCTCCTGTCCAAACAGTCTATACGACAAACAAGTATCTCTATCTAATACAAGATGTTCTAAAAACTAGCCTTATAACAGCTATTATTATTGCCATTCAAATTGTCCTTTTTCTCTTACTAAAAAAACAAATATTGGTTTTACCTATGGTCAAATATTAATGATTGACCCGCCTATTCTTACTTTTCGCCTTAGTAGATTTCTACTGCGGCTCAAAGAGCGAATTTTGGCGGGCAAGGAAGGAGGTGTAAAAAAATTATGGCATCCATGTACTGTGTTAAGTGTAGGGCGAAAAGAGAAGATCCTAAAGCTCAACCGGTAACCATGAAGAATGGTAAACCAGCAATGAAAGGCAAATGCCCAGTTTGTGGAACAGGAATGTACAAAATTGGGAAAGCCTAAAAAGCTGATAATAGAGGAAAATGTTCCTCACTAATAAAACCCCTGCTTTACAGTCAGGGGTTTTTTGTCTATTTGCCTTCGTAATGCTTTAACTTAAAAACTTTTACCACGCTAACATCCCATTCGTCCACAATCTCTGCTCTGCCAAAACCAGCCACTTCCCAAAGAGAATGGCCCAAAACCCCACATGGGCTCGTCTCGCAGACTACTAATAATTGGTCTGTAGCCGTCTTTCTCTCTGGATCTTTTTGAGGATTCTCAATTGTTACAGGTCGACTATCCCAAAGAGTAAAAAAATATCTATATGCATGATCAGAGTTTCCCCTACTTATAAGAGCAAAGTTAAACGGCTTTCCTTCTGACTTGTCTAAAACAAATCTAGAAATCTTCTCAACTTGCGCAAGTTGCTTATTGGGAGGGAACAAAAATGGCATTCCTTTAAGATTAATCAAAACAAGTACGACAGAAATAACTATAGCCAATATCTTGCCTGTTAATTTTATTCGGGTCAATTCGTGAAAATTCGAGTATAAAACTTTAAGCGTAATTCCAACCAAGATAAAAGGTAAGGGAAACATGAATCCAAAATAATAGTCATATGTAGACTTTTTGTAAAAGCCAAAAAGCCCGATACCTATAACAAGCCATAAAACCATAAGGCTTATTTTTTGAAATTGTTCTTTGTTATTAAGACTTACAATAAATCTTTGTGCCAACAACAAAGTGCTCACAACGCCTAAGGCAAGGGTTGCGTAATACCAAAAAGCGATGTTTGGATGAATTCCTAAAGACACTTGTTCTGGGGGTGGGAAATTTGTAACCAGTCTTCCAAACAATCTAAAGAACACGTCGTAAACAGTTAGGGAAAAGTTATCTACTTTACCAGTATCTCCCGAGGTAAATACAAAAGATATTATACTTTGAATATTTGGAAAACCGTGACGAACTTCAAAGGCTAAAAATGGCGACCAACCAACAAGAAAACCTAAAAAAATGTAAAGATAGTCTTTCGAAGTTCGAAGCACGAAATTCGAAACAAATCTTAATAACCAAAAATCCAAAAATTTTGTTTTTAGAATTTGAAAATTTGAATTTTGAGAATTATTTCGGATTTCGGATTTTGATATTCGGATTTTCTTGGATGCTGAATCAAGTTCAGCATGACATTTCGAAAAGAAAACATATACCCCAATTATTACTCCTACAAATGTTGCTAAATAATGAAGTTGCATAGTTATTCCGAGTAGAATTCCAGATAAAATAAACAATTTGGCCTTGTTCTTATTCACAGCTTTATAGACTAAATACAAAGTAAGGAGAGAAAAAAATGGCACTAAGTTTGGATTCCAAGATGAGCGGGAATGGGCTATAACAAGCGGTGCTATTGAATATAAGAAAGCTGACATCAATCCTACTCTTCTCCCAAAAAACTCACTACCTATTTTGTAAACAAGAAAAACGGTAGCTGTTCCAAAAAGTGCAACCATTACCGAAGAACCAACAGGATTGTAGTTAAACAACCATAAAAAAGGAGTCGTAAAGTAATAGTAAATGGGCCCTAAGAAAAATCCTCCTACAGAAGCTGTTGGACCAAGAAGAGTAAACTTTCCATGCAAAATGCCATAAACAACCAAGGCATCCCGTCCCTCATCTCCTAAGAAAGTCATGTAGTCTTGTATTCTATAAAGCCTCAAAAACGCAGCAAAAAGAAGTATCCCTAATAAAATCAACCAATAGAAAAATCTTTGATCTTTGTCCCCGATTGAATCGGGGATTAATCTTTGATTTTTGTCTATCCTACCATCTTCTGGAATTTTGAAAGAAACGATACGTGCCATCTTTTCCATATAAAGATATTATACATAGAATAACTATATGGCACTACAAAAAACACAATTGCAAGAATAAGAAATAGATGGCGAGTGGCTACTCCAAAAAAATGCGTACCAAACCCAATTACACTAGAAATAATCAATAATGATCCTCCTGCAACAAGATTAAATTGAGGAAACTTTAGTATAAGTTTTAATGGACTTGTAATCTTGTGACGATTAAATGACCAAAGGTTATTTATTGTAAAATTCCATATTATGGACAACTCTGCGCCTATTGCTCCACCAAGAGATGGATGCAAACCTTTCCTGTATAATACTTCAAGCGTCACAGCATTAATAATGTATCCCACAAAACCAGTAATTGCATATTTAAGAAAGGGAGAATGGACAAGCTCTATGGCTCGTGCAGTCAAAACATACTTTAACACATTTGCAATATATTCTGTAGGCGCTATTTTAGAATCCCCAAGAGTTCTGTCTGTAAAATGAAACGGAACTTCGGCTATTCTGAATCCATCGACACACGCCTTGTGTAAAAAAGAAACCTGAAATGTATATCCGCGAAATTCGGTTAATTTGTTTTTTTCTGCAATAAAAACTTCTTGTTTTAATGCTCGAAATCCGCCTGTCCAATCGTGAATATTAAATCTGCCAAATACTATTCGGATAAGCTGGTTTGCTATTATCGAAAATGCTTTTCTGTAAAGAGGCCAATTTGGGGGGATAGATCCTCCACCACTATATCTTGTACCGATTACCATATCATAGCTTTCTTCAATTTTTTTTAGAAACTGCGGGATTTTTCTCTGGTCGTGTTGGCCATCCGCATCTATCTCAAACAATATGTCAGCGCTTAAGTTTTTAATTGCATAAGACATTCCTCTAACATAAGCCGCTCCAAGCCCTCTTTTTCCTCCAGTATTAAGGTGTATGTTCCCCCATTTTCTCATTAATTTTTTTACTTCTTTTGCAGTGCCGTCTGGAGAATTGTCGTCTGCAACCAAAATATGCATGGAGTGGTTTTTGATCTTTGGAAAAATATCCTCTTCCAAGGAGCTTATGAGTCGCTCTATGTTGCCTTTCTCGTTATAAGTTGGAATAACAATAACTACTTTCAATGTTACCTAGTCTCCCTTTCTAAGTCTTTCTTAACCATCATTTCTACTAATTCTTCAAAGCTTGTCTTTTGTCTCCAACCCAAAACTCGCTTTGCTTTGCTGGCATCGCCAACCAAATAATCAACTTCTGCGGGTCTAAGATGTTCCGGTTTGTTGGCTATCACATACTTTCTCCAATCAGATATTCCTACAATTTTGAAAGCAAGCTCTACAAATTCTCTTACACTGTGATTTTCTCCTGTTGCTATTACGTAGTCATCGGCTTTTGGCTGTTGAAGCATAAGCCACATAGCCTCTACATAGTCGCCTGCAAAGCCCCAGTCCCTTTTTGGTTCCAAAGACCCAAGCTCCAATTTTTTCGCAAATCCTAATTTAATTCTTGCTACCTCATGACTTATTTTTCTGGTAACAAACTCAAGTCCTCGACGCGGCGACTCGTGGTTAAAAAGAATTCCAGAGCAGGCAAAAAGACCAAAACTTTCTCTATAGTTAACTGTAATGTAATGACCATAAACCTTTGCTACTCCATATGGGCTTCTTGGGTAAAATCTTGTAGTTTCCTTTTGAGGCGTCTCTGTAACTTTTCCAAACATTTCAGATGATGAGGCTTGATAAAATTTTATTTTGGGATTTACAGTTCTTATTGCCTCCAAAATCCTGGTAACACCAAGCGCGGTAAATTCACCTGTCAAAACCGGCTGGTTCCACGATGTCTGAACAAAAGACTGCGCAGCAAGATTATAAACTTCATCTGGCTCTCCCTCAACTAAAGCAGAAGACAGCGAACTTTGGTCCAGAAGATCACCCTGAATTAAGCTTATTTTATCTTTAATGTGTTCGATTCGTTCGTTATTAACAGTACTTGTACGCCGCGTTAAACCATAAACTTCATAACCCTTAGACAGTAATAATTCTGCTAAATAAGAACCATCTTGTCCTGTTATTCCTGTAATAAGCGCTCTCTTCATAAAATATAATGGTTATAATAATTATAACACTTATAATCCTAAACAATTTTTCTCCAATAATCTAGCGTGTCAATAAGTGTTTTGTCTAAGTCTATCTTAGGTTTCCAACCAGAAATCTTTATAAATTTAGAGGCATTACATAATAAATCAGGATTATCTATTGGCCTTAACAAAGACTTATCTACTTTTATGCTTATTTTAGAAGAAGAGAAAGACAATAGTTTGCTTAATATATCCTCAATCTTGTAAGACATACCCCGTCCTATGTTATAAACTTCCCCAAACTTTCCATGCTTAAGAGCAAGCAAATACGCAGTCACTATATCTCTTACATCTGTAAAATCTCTTTTTGCTTCAAGATTACCAACATGTAGCACTGGTTTTCTTTTGCCTTTCTCTATTTCTGCAATTTGTTGTGCAAATGAGCTGATAACAAAATGTGGTGTTTGTCTTGGTCCTATGTGATTAAACGGTCTTACTCTTACTATTTTTAATTTATAAGCCAAAAAATACTGCAAACCTAAAAAATCTTGTGCTATTTTAGATACAGCATACGGACTAAGAGGCATAAGTGGGGTATTTTCATCTATCGGAAGGTCTTCTTTTTTAACTATACCGTAAATATCTGCAGAGGATATTACTAAAATCTTTGTGTCAAATAAACTATTTATTCTTATGGCATCTAAAATATTTAGTTCCGAAAGGATATTATTTGTCAATGACTTTTGGGGATTTCCAAAACTATTGGCTGGAGAAGGTAGGGCAGCTAAATGGAAAATTAAATCTGGCTTTGTTTTTTCAACCACAGAGTACGTGTCTTCTGCATACAACAAGTTGACTTTAAAAAGCTTTATATACTGTTTTATTTTATCTACATTGGTTATACTTTTTTCTATTAAATAGGTACCAAGTATCTTGTATTCTTTTTTGGCAACTAAGTATTCTGCAAGATAGCTTCCGGCAAATCCTGTTATCCCTGTTATTAAAACTTTTTTCATACTCCTTCGCCTTTATTCCTTAACATACTAAATATCATATGCTTTTAATATCTATTCTATGTGAGGCTTCGGAAGTATGAACCCATCCGTAGTTCTGCA
>CAZPZA010000006.1:0-1851 GCA_964590985.1 uncultured Gammaproteobacteria bacterium | reverse complement strand
AGTAAGCATCTTTACAAAACTCAACATTTCTTAAAATCTTTCTTGCATTAGCAACGGCAGCTGGATCGTAAGCTTTTATTTTCGCTTTAGCTTCTAGAAGTTTTGAGATTATCGTAATAGATGGCGCGTCTCTCATATCATCTGTATTTGGCTTAAACGATAGTCCAAGTATTCCAATAGTCTTGCCAGCAACGTTTCCTCTCAAAAGTTTTCTAGCCTTTGATACCATGCTTAAAATAGCAGTGTTATTAATCTCTTCTACATTTTTAAGAAGTTCGAAGTTGTACTCTTGTTGCTTGGCAATTACTATTAACGCTTTTACATCTTTTGGGAAACAGCTTCCACCATATCCGGCTCCTGGAGACAGAAAAGAATTACCTATTCTTTTATCAAGTCCTACTCCTTCCAAAACTTTCAGGCCATCCGCATTTGTCAGCTCGCACAGATGAGCTATTGCATTTGCAAAGGAAATTTTTGTTGCTAAAAAAGCATTAGAAGCGTACTTTATCATTTCTGCAGTTTCAATGTCTGTTAATAAATGCTTACCGTTTATTGGTTTATGTAACTCCACTAATAAATCCTGTGCTTTTGGGGAGTCGGTGCCGATTACAATTCTGTCTGGATGAAGAGTGTCAGAGATTGCTTGGCCTTCTCGCAAGAATTCCGGAACAGAAGCCACATCAAATCTACCATTTTTAGGCATTACCCCAGCAATAATCTTTTTTATTTTTTTGTTTGTGCCAACCGGCACAGTGCTTTTCGTAGCTACGACACTATATTTTCTAAGATTTTTTCCAATTTTTTCGCAAACTTTGTAAACAACCGACAAGTCTGCTTCGCCGTTGATCTTTGGAGGGGTACCAGCCGCGATAAAAATAACACTTGATGAGAGAATAGCTTTGTCGTAATCGAGAGTAAAAATTAAACGCTTTGCTTTTATATTGCGCCTTACAATCTCTTGTAAACCAGGCTCAAAAATTGGAAGAATCCCTTTTTTAAGATTTTCTATTTTTTCTTTTGTATGACCTATAACATAAACTGTATTTCCAAGGTCGGCAAAAACCGCTGCCGATACTAGTCCTACATATCCGTGACCGATAAAAGTGATAGTCATAACAAAATAAATTCAAAAGTCAAAATGCAAAAGTCAAAAGCACTCGCCTCGCTGGCGAAGCAGGCAACTCAAAATTAAAAAGTATTTAAACTTTTGACTTTTTACTTGCAATTTTGAATTTTGACCTTTGACTTTTAACTTCTTTTAGTCCTTCTTCAAATCCCCTCATCTTTACCCCCAGACTTTTTATTTTATCATTTCTAAGCGCTAATTGAAAAGGTCTTGGTGCACGATTCCTGAAAAAATCCGATCTAGTGGTTTTTCTAATATTATTCTTCGGAAAACCAAACACCTTGGCGATCTTAATTGCTACCTCGTATGGACTAACAAACTCGCTTCCAACAACATGAAAAATCCCTGTTGAGTTATTTTTTATAAGAGCATGAAGCGCATATGCAATATCATCAATAAAACTAGGAGTCATAATATGATCGGAAACCATTTGCAAATTTTCTTTATTTTGAAATTTGTCAATTAACCCCCTAACAAAGTCTTTCTTTATAAAATTAGCACGATAGGGATAGGCAATCCTTGCAATTATCCAAGGAATTGAAAGTTGCTGAACAATTTTTTCTCCTTCATATTTTGTCTTTCCGTACCAATTGATTGGATTGGGAATATCTTCTTCAGAGTATGTTTCTTTTTTTCCATCAAAAACAAAATCAGTAGAAATATAGATAAGTTTTTTACTGCTTTTTTGACAAGCGTCAATAATATTTTTTGTTCCAAAGACATTC
>CAZPZA010000005.1:0-18574 GCA_964590985.1 uncultured Gammaproteobacteria bacterium | reverse complement strand
AAAAAGTCAAAAGTTTTAATACTTTTTAATTTTGAATTGCCCGCTTCGCCAAAGCTTTAGCGAGGCGAGTACTTTTGAGTTTTGATTTTTAAGCTTTGAATTTGAGCGAACGGAGTGAGCGATTATGTCTAAACTAGCAAAAATTCCTGTTGCTATAAAAGAAGGTGTTATTGTAAACGTTGAAAATGGCGCTATTAAAGTTAGTGGCCCAAAAGGAATATTGTCTTTTAGCATTCCTGAAGGCGTAACAATTAAGACAGAGGGCTTATTTTTACGTGTTATGCCGAATGGCAAGAAAGAAGATGTTAGCGCGGTTTTAGGATTAACAAGAGCTTTGCTCTCCAATATGATAAAAGGAGTATCTGAAGGCTTTGAAAAGAAGCTGGAATTATCGGGCGTTGGATACAGAGCGTCTATTTCTGGAAAGGACTTGATTTTAAATGTAGGATTTTCTCACCCTGTTAAAATAGCAGCAGTTGATGGAGTAGCTTACTCTGTTGCGGATAATGTAATAAGAGTCTTGGGCATGGATAAGGCTTTAGTTGGGGATACAGCAGCGAAAATAAGAAAAGTTAAGTTGCCCGATCCTTACAAAGAGAAAGGTATAAAATATGTGGGAGAAAAAGTAAGAAGAAAGGTGGGAAAAGCGGCTAAGGCGATAGGAACGAAATAATTGAAAATTCAGTGAAAATTAAAAATTTCAAATTTAAAATTATATGCAACAGCTAGATAAAAAGTTGAAGAGAAAAATTAGGGTTAGATCAAGAGTAAAGGGAACCAAAGAAAGACCTAGGCTGTCTGTTTTTCGATCGAATCGTTATATTTATGCTCAAATTATAAATGACGAGAAAGGCATAACAATGCTTGATGTTTCGGAAAAGCACTCGGATAAAGTAAAAGGCACAAAAAAAACAGAAAAAGCTAAAGCTTTGGGATTGTTGTTGGCAAAAAAGGCAATGGAAAAGAAAATAAAAAAAATTGTATTTGATAGAGGAAGTTATAGCTATGGTGGGAGAGTTGCATCTTTTGCGCAAGGTTTGCGAGAAGGAGGATTGAAGTTTTAGCATGAAGAACAACGACTTTGAAGAAAAAATTGTTCAGGTAAACAGAGTTTCTAAAAAAACTAAAGGAGGGAACAAAATTGGATTTTCCGTTTTGGCAGTAGTTGGAGACAAAAAAGGGAAGGTTGGAGTCGGTCTTGGTAAAGCAAGAGATGTCTCTGCCTCGATAAAAAAAGCCGTAACTTTTGCCAAGAAACACACAATTGAGGTGCCAATTATCAACGGAACTATTCCTTTTGATGCTAGCATTAAGCTTGGAGCCGCTAAAGTTATGTTAAAGCCAGCACCCAAAGGTAGCGGAATAATTGCAGGAGGCGCGGTAAGAAGCGTGGTCGTAGCCTGTGGAATAGAAAACATTTCGTCTAAAGTTTTAGGGACAAAAAATCAAGCAAGTAATGTTTACGCGACGATGACTGCATTGAAAAAAATAGCAGATAGGTATAAAAGACTTAGGAAAGTATGAAGTTGGAAAGTCTGCCAAAAACAACAAAGAATAAGAAAAAACGACTAGGCCTTGGTCACGGCTCTGGTCGCGGTAAAACGGGAGGCCGAGGAACCAAGGGACAAAAAGCAAGAAACAAAATCCCACTCTCCTTTGAAGGAGGAGCCCTGCCCTTGATTAAAAGGCTTCCGTTCTTGAGGGGAAAATCCAAAAATAAACCATTTAGAAAAAAGCCCATAATTGTCAATGTAGATGCCTTAAATCTTCTTAAAAAAAACGAGATTGTTAATTTGGATTCTTTAATCAAAAATAGAATAGTAAAAGAACAAGATGCAAAAAGATGTGGAGTAAAAATTTTGGGTGACGGTAGTCTTGATATTTCTCTTACCGTTAAATTGCCTGTTTCAAAAGGAGCAGAACGGAAAATTGTTAAAGCAGGAGGGAAAGTAGAAAGTTAATTTGAAATTTTATGATTAATATTCTAGGACTATTTAAAGGTAGCATAACCTCTTTAGAAGTAAGGAAAAAACTTCTATTTACAGCTTTCGTATTTGCTATTTTTAGAGTATTTGCACATATACCCGTTGCTGGTGTTGATCTTGTGGCGCTAAAAAATCTTTTTGCGCAAAATCAATTTTTAGGGCTTCTAGACATATTCTCTGGAGGAACACTTGCTAATTTTTCTATTATGGCTTTAGGTCTTAATCCCTATATTAATGCTTCCATAATCATGCAACTTTTGACCCTTGTTGTTCCCAAGCTTGAAGAGTTGTCTAAAGAAGGAGATATGGGAAGACAAAAAATAAATCAATACATAAAATTTTTAACAGTGCCGTTGGCGGTAGTTCAGTCAATCGGGATGTATGTGCTTCTTCGCAGTCAAAGCATTATTGGAAGTCTTGATGTTATGTCTTTGACTACTTTTTTGCTTACGATGACAGCAGGTACTATGCTTTTGGTTTGGCTTGGAGGATTAGTTACCGAAAGAGGCGTAGGAAATGGAATATCTCTCTTGATATTTGCCGGAATTGTTGGAAGAATACCTGTTGTTTTTAGTCAAACCATATCTACAATCAATGCCGAGAATTTTTTTAACGCAGTTACATTTGTAGCATTAGGTATATTTATTATTGCATCTATCGTTTTTATAAACGAAGCAGTAAGAAGAATTACTGTTTTTTACGCAAGAAGAGTAAGGGGTAGCAGAACTGGTGGACAATCAACGCATCTTCCTCTTCGCTTAAATCAAGCAGGAGTTATCCCAATAATATTTGCAGTTTCTTTGGTGCTTATGCCTTCTATGATTGCAAATTTTCTTTCTACATCAGACAATCCCGTAGTTGCTCGTATGACAGGCTATATTCTGGTGTGGTTTAATCCAGGAAACGCTGTCTATAATGTTTTATATTTTCTTTTGGTAGTAGGATTTACCTACTTTTATACAGCAGTAATTTTTAACCCAAAAAAAATTGCGCAAGATATTCAAAAATACGGAGGCTTTATACCAGGAATAAGACCAGGTAACGCTACCGCTTCTTACCTAAACTACATTTTGATTCGGATAACATTGGCTGGTGCGATTTTTCTTGCAACGGTTGCTGTATTTCCAACAGTGGTTAATGCATTTACCAGTATTCAGACACTAATTATAGGAGGAGCAGGAATTTTAATAGTTGTATCTGTAGTGCTTGAGACCATAAAATCAATAGAGGCACAACTTGTAATGAGAAGCTATGAGGGATTTAAAAAATAAATCCCATATAAAACTCCAAATTACAAGCACAAAATTACAAATAATGTTTAAAATCCAAATATCCAAATTCAAAATAGTTTGGAATTTGTAATTTAGAATTTGGAATTTTAAAATTATGAAGATAATTTTAATTGGTATCCAGGGTGCGGGTAAGTCAACGCAAGGGAACCTTTTGTCTCAAAAGCTTGGGGTTCCGTATCTTTCGACTGGTCATATTTTCAGAAACTTGGCCAAAGAACGTACGCCTCTTGGGCGCTATATAAAAGAGGTAATGAATGCAGGGTATCTAATCTCTGATAAAAAAACAATTGCCATAGTTACCAAATACCTTTCCCGTCCGGAGTATGAAAAAGGGTATATTTTGGATGGTTTTCCAAGAACTGTAACTCAAGCAAAAGCCTTCAAAAATGGTATAGATAAGGTTATTTATTTTAAAGTTTCAGACAAAGAGGCATTGTGGCGCCTTTCGTATAGAAATTCGGATGTTAGAGAAGACGAAACTCTTGCAGCTCTTCGAAAACGCATCGAGTTGTTCCATAAACTTACAGAACCAGTTCTTGCCTACTATAGAGAAAAGAAGATGCTAGTAGAAGTGGATGGAGAGAAAAAAGTGCAAGAGGTATATAACCAGATTTTTAAAAAGATTAAAAAGGACTAAATAGCTTAATGAAAAAAATAATTGCAATTGTAGGAATGCCTGGGGCTGGGAAGACTGAAGCAGCAGAGCATCTTGCGACTAAAGGAATCCCTTTTGTTAGATTTGGAGAAATTACAGATGAAGGCGTTAAAGCTTTAGGTTTGCCTCTTACTCAGAAAAATGAGCGCATGTTTAGAGAGAAACTCCGTCAAGAATTAGGTATGGCAGCATATGCTCTGAAGATGAAGCCAAAAATAGATGAGTTTCTTAAAGATCACAAGGTTATAGTTCTTGATGGACTTTATTCATGGGAAGAATATGTTTTTTTAAAGAAAGAATTTCCTAGTTTAATATTGGTAAATATTTTTGCAGAACCACCTATTAGATATGAAAGATTATCTAAGAGATCAATAAGGCCAGTTTCTCATCAAGATGCAAGAGATAGGGATATCCTTGAGCTTGAGAAATTAAACAAAGGAGGACCAATAGCAATTGCTGACTATACGGTAGAAAATAACACCGATAATATTTCTGAGTTACACAATAAAATAGACTCCCTTTTATTGCGGTTGGGTCTACGTTTAAATGATTTACCTTAAGACTCCAAATGAAATTTCGATAATGGCAAGGGGTGGCAGAATTTTGGCAGAAGTTCTTTTTGAGGTTTTACGTCATGCAAAAGTTGGTGTTTCGGAATTAGAATTAGATAAATTATCAGAGAAATTAATAAAAGAAAAAGGCGCAGAACCAGGATTTAAAAAAGTAAGAGGCTACCATTATTCAATTTGCGTTTCGACCAATGATGTTGTGGTACATGGCATTCCAACAAATTATAGATTCAAGCTAGGAGACGTAGTGGGCGTTGATTGCGGAGTTTATTATAAGGGCTTCCATACAGATATGGCAGAGACCCGCAGGGTCTCAATTCAAAATTCAAAATTCAAAATTCAAAATTCAAAGGATGAGATTGATAAGTTTTTAGAGACTGGAAGAAAAGCATTGGAGGAAGCAATTAGAGCTGCGAAAGTTGGCAATAGGGTTGGACACATTTCGCAAACAATACAGAAAATAATAGAAGGGCAGGGTTATTCTGTTGTTCGAAGTCTTGTTGGACATGGAGTTGGGAAAAAGCTTCACGAGAAGCCAGAGGTTCCTGGATTTTTGGCAACAGAAATCGAAAATACCACAAAACTAATAGTAGGTATGACGCTCGCAATTGAGGTTATCTATAACAAAGGAGGCTCGGAAGTTGTTTATGCAGGGAGCGATGGATGGACTATTAAGACTAAAGATAATAGTCTGTCAGCCCTTTTTGAAAGAACAGTGGCAATCACAAAAGAGGGGCCTTTAATTTTGACGCAATAATATTGCTGTTTAGAGGGTGGTTTGGTATAATACTCTAGATAATAGATGATAGACTATAGAAAATAGAATTTTGAGGATAGAAGTTAGAATATTGGCTTTGCTTTTCTAACATCGAGCTTCTAATTTTAAATAACTATCTTCTATATTCCATTTTCTATTGTCTATTTTATATGGTACATCAGGGCTCTTTTGAAGTAGAAGGCAAAGTTTTAGAGTCTTTACCCAATACCCTTTTTAGAGTAGAGGTTGCCAATGGCAATGTAATTCTTTGTCATTTGTCCGGCAAGATGAGAATGAACTTTATAAAAATTTTGCCAGGAGACAAAGTGCGAGTAGAAATGACGCCTTACGATAAAACAAAAGGAAGGATAGTATACAGGTACAAATAAAGCTAAAAGCTCAAATGTCAAAACTCAAATCCACATTTAAAAACCGTAAATCCTAGAAAGATTTGAGATTTAAGATGCCTGCCCGTCATAACTTTGCTTTGGCAATTGCAGGCGGGTAGCTTTGAGATTTGATCTTTGCGATTTGAGATGATTTTTATGAAGGTTCAAGCAAGTGTTAAGCCAAGGTGCGCTAAATGCAAAATTATAAGAAGAAAAGGTGTGGTAAGGGTTGTATGCGACAATCCCAAACACAAACAGAGACAAGGGTAATAGAAGTTAAAAGTTCAAAGTGCAAAGTTAAAAGTTGTCTAAGGAATATTATTTATAAATAAAATACCTTTATTTTGAATTTTTAACTTTGAATTTTGAATTTGAGCGAAGCGAATATGAGGATAGCGGGAGTTAATATACCAGATCAGAAGAGAATAGATATTGCCTTAACCTACATTTATGGGATAGGGAGAAATAATGTTGTGCAAATTTTGCAAAAAACAAGTGTTGATAGTTCTAAAAAAGTATGCGAACTTACAGAAGACGAGCAAAAGCGAATGCATAAATTCTTAGAAGGATATAAGCTGGAAGGCGACTTGAGGGTAGAGGTAGTAGAGAATATAAGAAGATTAAAAGAGATTAATACGTATAGAGGATCAAGACATAGCAAGAACCTTCCTGTTAGGGGTCAGCGGACTCGATCCAATGCTAGAACTAAAAGAGGCAGAAGAGTAACTATTGGCGCAATAAAAAAGGAAGTTGCCACTAAAATGGAGGTGACTAAAGCAGCAAAAAAATAATCTATGTCTAAGAAAAAAGAAGAAAAAAAAATAGATACTGCTTTGTCAAAATCTAGAAGTAAAAAGAATTCCAATAAAATTTCTGAGAAAGGCAAAGCATATATTACATCAACTTTTAATAATACATTAGTTACAATTGCCAACGAGAAAGGAGATGTAATTGCTTGGGGTAGCACTGGTGCTGCAGGCTTTAAAGGGACACGAAAGTCCACCCCCTTTGCTGCAACTTTAGCAGTTGAAATGACAGTTAAAAAAGTAGTGGGAAAAGGATTAAAACTAGTAGACGTTTACGTTAAAGGTCCTGGGGCCGGTAGAGACTCGGCACTTAGAGCTATTAAAAGTGGTGGGCTTTCTATATCGTCGATTTCAGATATTACGCCCATACCCCATAATGGAGTAAGGGCGAAGAAGAAAAGGAGAATATAATGGCAAGGTATATAGGGCCAAAGCACAAATTAGCAAGAAGAGAAGGTGTAAATATTTTAGATAAAGATTCTGCAAGTCTTAAGCGACGATTAAATATTTTGCCTGGAGGCACACAAGGCCGAAAACTAAAAAGAAGACTTTCTGAATACGGAATACAACTTAGAGAAAAGCAGAAAGCAAAAATAAAATATGGACTTTTGGAAAAACAATTTAGAAACTTGGTAAGATTAGCAGGAAAAAAAAGAGGAGACACGGGAGAAATACTGGCTTCTCTTCTTGAAACAAGACTGGATAACCTGGTTTACAGGTTAGGCATTGCTAGAACAAGGGCTATGGCTCGGCAGCTAGTTAGCCATGGACATATTAAGGTTAATGAAAAAAAAGTTAATATCCCATCCTACAGAATAAGGCCAAACGATGTTATATCGCTTGCTTCTAATATGCAAAATAATATACAGATTTTAAAGTCTTTGGAAGAAAAAAGAGATGCGCCGGCTTTTATAAAAAAAGAAGGAGTCTCTGGTAAATTGATAAGGCTGCCCAAAAAAGACGATTTTCCACTTCCATTCGATTTACAATTGATTGTTGAATACTATTCAAGATAGTGATAAAATAGCGTTTATCGTTGGGACATAAGTTGTCATGTTGAGTTCATTTCAGCACGTTCAGAATGACACTTGTGACCCAGTTACGACACAATTTATGTTAAACACTGACTTTAGAGTTAAAGAAGAAAACACTAGAGAAGATTATGGCGAATTTGTAATAGAGCCATTGGAACCAGGATATGGACACACACTGGGAAACGCTTTAAGAAGGGTAGTCTTGACTTCTATTCCAGGAGCAGCAGTAACATCTGTTAAAATTTCTGGCGTTAGACACAAGTTTTCTACAATTCCTGGACTTAAAGAGAACGTCATAGATCTTCTACTTAATATAAAAGGATTAAATTTGAGACTTCTTGATTCAAAATCCAAAAGCACGGTACTTCTTTCTCTAAAAGGACCCAAAAAGATTTTTGCTTCTGATCTTGAAGTACCAGATGACGTGGAAGTAATCAATAAAGATCATTATATTGGATTTCTAGCAGACAAAAAATCAAAGATAGATATGGAATTATCAGTTGAGAGGGGTATGGGATATTCCTTGGCAGAGGAAAGAAAAGTATCCACCCTTGGTGTAATTGCTACAGATGCAATATTTACGCCTGTAAAAAGGGTAAGTTATGACGTTTTGGAGACTCGTGTTGGAAGACAGACCAATTTAGACAAGCTTATCATTAAGATTTGGACTAATGGGGTGATTAAACCTCGCGAAGCACTAGATGAAGCTGCCAGAGTTTTGTCTTCATGCTTTTTACAGATATACGAGCCGAAAGATATAGTTTCTTCTGCCATTCCTACTGCTTCTTTGCATGTTGCTGATAACATTTCAAAGCTTACTATAGACGAGTTAGATCTTCCAACCAGAATTTATAATAGTCTTCGGAACGGAGGTATAGAGACTTTAGGTGGGCTTTTGGAAAAATCTAAAAAAGATATTATTTCCATGAGGAACATGGGCAATAAGTCTGTCTCGGTTATTGAGGAGAAGCTTAAAGAAAAGGGTTTGTCGCTAGCACAATAAATTGTGCTTAATCTCAAATCGCAAAACGCAAATCTCAAAGTTACATCTTGAAATCTCAATTTTTTAAAGATTTATAGTTTTGAGATGTGGATTTGAGTTTTGACATTGAAGATTTGAGATTTTTAGTATGAGAAAGAATGTTTTTGGAAGGCAGCTCAAAAGAGATGCAAACGAAAGAAAGGCATTGTTTAAAAATTTAATTTCTTTACTGATACTAAACGAGCGAATTAAGACTACGCAAGAAAAAGCAAAAGCAATAAAGGGAGAGGTTGACAAGATTATAACCAAAGCGAAAAAAGGAGAACCTGCAAGAAGAATGCTTGAGATAGAGCTTTTGAGAAAGGCAGTCGATAAGGCAATTGGTGATATTGGTCCAAGATTTGCAAACAGAAAAAGTGGGTATTCTAGAATTATAAAAATTGGAAGAAGATTGTCGGATAATGCAGAAATGGTTTTGATGGAACTGGTGGAACAAGATAAAATCAAATATCAAAAATCAAATATCAAAAATACAGATTAAATATAAAATATTTTATTTTTGATATGCATATTTACTATTTAATATTTGATATTTAATATTTCTGATATGTAGGCAAGGGCTTATGAATAATTTTACTAAACCAACGAAGAAGTTAGAAATCAAAAGATCGTGGCATCTAGTGGATATAAAAGATAAAATATTGGGAAGAATAGCTACAGATATTGCCAAGCTTTTGATGGGAAAATCAAAGCCTTATTTTGCAAGAAGTCTTGATGTTGGTGATTACGTTGTCCTAATAAACGCAAAAGAAGTTGCGGTTTCCGGAAAAAAAGAACTTCTAAAAAAATATCGAAGACACTCCGGCTATCCCGGAGGGTTTAAAGAAGAGGCTCTTTCGGACTTGAGAAAAAGAAAGCCAGAAGAAATTATAAAACATGCAGTAAAAGGCATGCTTCCGCAGAATAAATTGAGAGACAGGATGCTTTCAAGATTATTTGTGTTTGCAGGAGAGGAACACGGGTATAAGGATAGATTCAAAGTTCAAAATGCAAAGTTCAAAGTTGCAGTTCAAAGTTAAAAGTTATTAGGAATTTTGAATTTTAAACTGTAACTTTTAATTTTTAACTTTGAGCTTTTAACTTAATGTAGTATGGCAAAAGATAGTAAATTAGAAAAAAACTTAACAAAGAAAGAAGTTGCCAGTAGAGATTATGTCTTTGCTGTTGGTAGGCGAAAAGAGGCCTGTGCTAGAGTAAGGCTTTATGTAAAAGATAGAACCCTGTGGAATGGAGTCGAGGTTAAAAAAGGGGAGATATTTGTCAATAAAATACCTGCTATTTCCTATTTTGAAAAAGAGGCAGAAAGGATTTACAAGCAGCCTTTAATTGCAACCAATGCGGACAAAAGATTTGCGGTTACTATTTTGGTAGAAGGCGGCGGAAAATCAGGCCAATTAGCTGCTTCTGTTTTGGGAATAGCAAGAGCGCTTGATAAGTTTGATAAGGAAAAGTTTAGACCAATTCTTAAAAAAAGAGGCTTTCTTACTCGCGATCCAAGAGTAAGAGAACGTCGAAAGGTGGGCATGGGCGGAAAAGCGAGGCGAAAGAAACAAAGTCCAAAAAGATAGTTCTTTCGCCGAAGCCCCTCGTAATCGCTCCACGAGCCGTATTCGAATAGAATTGAAAAGGCGAGTGGGAAGATTTGTGGGGCAAGAAGGAGAAAACAGTCTCCAAAGAGATAATCCTACTTTGGTGAATATAATGCCCCCCGCGTTGTGCCTAGTTTTTTGATAAAGGCTTTGTTAATGAGCGTTTTAATATCGTAATGGAGAGAACTATCTGGTACTTTTTGAAATCTTCTTTTTATGAAATTAAAAGAAACCATTTTATGATCTTTTATGATGGCAAGAATTTCTTGTCTTCGGGGAAGAAGTGAGTCTTTTGCATCTTCTTTGGTTTCCTGTAATTCGTCAACAGCTTTTTCTGCCGATCGTGCAACTGCCTCTGTAAAAAATTCAACGAAATCTGTAATATCTTTCTTTGGAACAGCAAGTAAATCATAGTATTCCTCGCGATGATTGGAAAGATATTCTTCCAATACCACAAGCTCCCTGAATCCATAGCCTGAATTTTTAAGAATAAAGGTACTTATTAGCCTACCGACTCTTCCATTTCCGTCTAAAAAGGGATGAATCTTTTCGAAAACAAAATGAGCAATTGCTGCTTTTATTGCCGCATGTTCGCGTTTTTTTATTATTGCAATAAGCTCCCTTATCAACTTTGGTAGTTGCAACTTATTTCCTTCAATTTTTGCCGAGAAAAGAGAACTTTTAAGAAGCGATCTGCGACGCAAAAATTCTTCGATATGTGGAAGTGTCGGCAAGAGATCAATAATCCTCTTGGCAACTTCTATTTTAACTAGATTTGTTTCTATATTCGAAGTTTTATGATACGTATAATTAATGTCCACAATATCTTTTAGCAAATATTGGAAAATATTGCAAGATGTTGGAAGATATTAAAAGATGGTGAATTTTTCGTAGAGAGACAGGAATTTTTTGTTATTCTTAAGTTGTTCTGTTTCTTGAACACACCACGGTGAGTATCCATCGGGATTATTTTTAGCATCTTGGGTAAACTTATTCCAAGCAATCCAGGCAATATCATTCACTTCATCTTTATTGATTGTAGGTATTTGATTAGTGAACCCAACAAGTATAGGGCAGATTTCGTTTTCTACAATGCCGTTTTTCTCAACTCTATAAGAAAAGTTGGGTAAGATTTCGTAAATATCATTGGCTTGAATTCCCAATTCAAAATGCAATCGTCTTTTTGCAGCGTCAATGTTTGCTTCGTTAAGCTGCGGGTGTCCACAGCAGCTATTGGACCAAACAAGGGGCCAAGTTTTTTTGCTCCTGCTTCTTTGTTGAAGAAGAAGTAATCCTTCTTTATTAAAAAGAAATACAGAAAATCCTCTATGTAGCGGAGTGTTTTTATTATGCACTATAAGTTTGGGCGCAGTTCCTAAAACGTTATTTTTTTTGTCCACAAGCACCACGTATTCCATTCTAACTTTTGTCCCTCCAGAAGCTAAAGATTAGATTTCCCAAAAGATATAGAATAAGTGCTTGCCAAAAAAGTATAGAAATTAGCGTTGAGCTTAAAAAAAATGCTATTAATTCTCGTTTTAGCCCATAAAGCTCAATAAGAAGAGCTGCAATTCTTCCCGCAACAAACAAAATAAAAAGCCCCATAAGAGGTGAAAATACTACAGGAAAAAGAACAGGACGTCTTGCAATTTGTTTGGTTGCGATGAAAGGGTGAAACATCAAGCCAAACAGGGTTTTTGCCCAAATGTAAGTGATAAAAATAATAAAAACCTTTCTGTTCATAATTTTCCAAATATTTTTAAGATAAAACTATAATAAGATGGTCCGAGAATACTTCTTAGAATGAGTGTCGAAATTGCAGCAAGAGGGATTATTATGCGCATAGGATGATTACCTAACCAAATGCTTATTTTGAGAAAAAGTTTTGGCATAAAGATCCTCTGCATAAGTTTTTCTTGTTCGTTGGCTCTTTTTTTGAGTTCTTGTAAGAATTCATGCTCGTTCATATTCTTTCTTAAATTTTTGTCTTGCCCTAAAAAGCAAAGATTCAGTTGCTTTGCAAGACAAGTTAAAGATAGGCGCAATTTCTTTTATAGATACTTGTTCTTCGTAATGGAGCCTTAAAATTTTTTGATATTTGTAAGAAAGCATATATAATGTTTTTTCTATCTTGTCGCGGATTCTGTTTTTTTCGTATTGAAATTCCGGTTGGTTTACCTCGTTTTCCAAAAACTCCAGAAATGGCATTTTAGATAAAAGTATTGATTTAATTTTCCTTTTGCGATAGAAATCAACCATTTTATTGTGGGCAATTCTATAGAGCCATACGAGGACTCTTTCTTCCTTTCTTAGCGTCAACAAAGAATCAATTGCTTCTAAAAAAACATCGTTTGTCAAATCTTCAGCATCTTCATACGTTGGAAGTTTTTTGGAAAGATAAGAAAATATTTTTGGAGAATATAGTTTATAAAACCCTACTATAGCTTTACTATCTCCTTCTAAAATCTGTTTTTTATAAGAAAAAGACATGGATAGATTATAACAAATTTTTTGGCAAAATCCTGCAATCGAATGATTAAAGAAGATTTTGCGACTACATATTTATAACATGCTCGAGCGTGATTTGGGACTTAAAGATTTAAGAACTCCCGAGGCGCGGGAACTTACTAGTCTAGATATCCAAGAAATATTTGAAATAGATTACAGGCAACTAGTTGAGGATATTCTTAATAAGGCAGATATCTTTCAGACGCGAGGTCAATTAACTTTCTTTCACATTCCAAAAAGACATAAAGGGTCAGAGGCTTACTATCTGGTGGAGGAAATGTTAAATGGGGGGCATATAGTTTACCTTTCGTATCTAAAGCCCGATAGTAAGACAACTGTTCATAAGCATCCCGACTCCATTACAGAGAGTTACTTTCAGTTGGCAGGTTCTTCGTTTTTAAAGCTGGACAATAACTTTTTAGAGTTAAGGCAAGGATATGCGCTGACGGTTCTTCAAGACGCGCCCCACCAACTGATCACAAGGGACGCTCCTTCACTTACCTTTATTATTATGAGAAACGCAGGTTTAGTACAGCCTGAAAAATTGCATATCCCGGTAGTCTTGTAATTGTTATAGTAATCCAAATTTAATATAATACGTTTAGGCAAAAATAATGTATGAGATGTAAGGACGTGATTCTTATTAAGCTTGGCGGATCAATAATTACAGATAAAAGCGTTCCCTATAAGCCTCGTTTTGATGTTATAAAAAGACTTGCAAAAGAGCTGAAAAGGATAAAAGGAGTGTCTATTGTTCTTGCCCATGGGGTGGGAAGTTTTGCTCATACATCTGCTGAAGAATTCGGAGGGCAAAAAGGATATAAAAGCAAATGGGGTATTGCAAAAGTGGCGCGAGACGCAATGGAGATAAACAGAATTGTTATGGATATTCTCATTGAGGAAGGACTCGCAGCTATCTCCCTTCGACCTATGAGCATGATGATAACAGATGCCGGTAAATTAAAAAATAGTTTGTTTGAGATTGTTGAAGAAACGCTGAATCAGGGACTAACCCCGGTTGTTTATGGAGATGTGATTTGGGACAAAAAATGGAAGAGTACAATATATTCCGGTGAGACAACCTTAAATGAGATAGGAATTTATTTAAGCAAGAAGGGTTTTAGAGTAGATAAAATCATTCAAGTTGGCGAGACAAATGGAGTTTATGATGATAAAGGAAAAACAGTTCGTTCAATAAACAAAGAAAACTGGAAAAATATTGAGAGGTATGTTTTTAACTCCAAAAGAACAGATGTAACTGGAGGAATGAAGCACAAAATTGAAAAAGCTCTTGAAGTAGCGGATAGGGGTATTAAGACATGGATTACCAACGGAATCGTTCCAAACGAATTATTTAATGTCATGCATGGAAAAAACCTAAAGGGAACTATTATTGGATAGTAACTGATATGTTAGTGGAACAGGAAAGAGGCTTAACGAGAATACCGGAAATTATTGGAAATCCGGCTAGTATAGGTGTGGTTGTAGGAATCATAGGCGTAGATCCTAGTAGAAATGGAGAAAACTTAAAACAGCCTAAAGTATGGACAGTAAGAGAACTTAAATCTAAACCTGCGACGGAAAAGATAGCAGGCCAACTGTCTTTTCCTGCAGAAACAAGAAAGCAAGAAGAGCAGGGAAAAGAATATCCAGTTAACAATATGATTGGGGCTTTGGTAGATGAATTTAGCGACGACGCAGATTTGATAAAACACAACGTTTTTCTTATGGATGGATTATCAGTAGTTACGAATACAATTTCAGTAAAAAGTGGACCTTTAGATCTTATGCTTTTGATATATGCAGGATCTTTTGATAGGAGAATTGAGCCTACAGACACGGGAGATGTTGCAGTAAATGGGTGGATGTCTTTAGACGAATTGGCATCTAGGCCTTCAAGAAATTTTGTATCTCAGATACTTGAAAAAGAACGATCAGACGGTATAATCTCAAGAGTGATAGAAGCTTTCGATCATTTTCCTCCCAAGCGAATTCCTATTGGGGCATATTTATCTGAAGATTTTTCTATATCAGGCTTCCGTACAAAAAGAGAACAAGGAAACGATGTCGTTAAAAGTCTCCTAGTTGCTGTTCCTACTATTCTATTTGAAAGATAGTGGTATTCACTTTCCAAACCTCCTTTGTCTTTTTGAATATTCACGGATAGCAGATTCTATGTCTTCATCGTTAATGTCTGGGAAATGTTTATTTATAAAAATATATTCGCTATAGGCTGCCTGCCAGATCATAAGACCCGAAGTTCTTTGTTCTCCGCTTGTTCTAATAACTAAGTCAGGGTTTGGATAAGGTTGTCCCGAAGTGTCCAAAAAATCATTAAAATTTTCTTCAGACAGATTTGTGATTTGTGATTTGTGATTTGTGATTTTTTTAACTGCTCTTAGTATTTCATCTCTTCCTCCATAGTCAAGCGCAATGTTTAAAATATATTTTTTGAAATCTTTTGTTTTTTCTTCGCTGTCGGTGATTTTTTGAAGCAGAGTTTTTGGAATCCTGTCTTTTCTGCCTAAATGAACTATTCTTATCTTTTCTTTGATTGCTTCCTTTAAGTAAGTTTGCACAAATCCTTCATATACTCTCATAAGATAATCAACTTCTTTTGGACTTCGATTCCAGTTTTCGGTTGAGAATGCCCACATGGTAAGAGTATGGACGCCCAAAAGTCTAATTTTTCTTCCAATTTTTATTGCTATGTTGAATCCACGTCTATGACCTTCAAGCGTTGGAAGATGATGTGCTTTTGCCCATCGTCTGTTTCCATCGGGAATGATGGCTATATGATGGGGAATATTCAATGGTGAGTTATTCACGAAAACGATTATAGCATTTTTTGCATTTTGTGTTATAATAACAAAATGGCAGTACGAAAAAAGGTTAGGTCGAAGGGAAAATCAGAAGAAATTAGAGAGAATATCGAAGAAAGAAATATTTTTTTTAGAAGACTAGTCTTGTTTCTTAAAAAACCCAAAATATTTGTTCCCCTTATATTGATTATATTAGGAGCAGCAGCGTTTTATGCAAAGGGGTTGTTTATCGCAGCAATTGTTAATGGTCAACCCATAACAAGACTTGCACTTGTTAAGGAACTAGAAAAGCGAAATGGAGAGCAGACGCTGTCTTCTATTATAACAGAGACTTTAATTCTTCAGGAGGCGGAAAGAAGGGGCGTTAGCGTTAGCCAAGAAGAGCTTAACGATTCGGTTAAGAAAATTGAGGACCAACTTAAAAAACAGGGCCAAAATCTTGACCAGGGTCTCGCATTTCAAGGAATGACAAAAAAAGACTTTGAGGATCAGTTAAGGTTAAAAATTTTAGCTGAGAAAATGCTAGAAGATCAGATAAAACCGAAAGAGGAAGAGATCAAGAAATACATAGAAGAAAACAAAGACACCTTGCCAAAAGATCTAACAGATAAGGAGATAGAACAAACCGTAATTGAGCGATTAAGACAACAGAATCTCTCAAGCAAAGTACAAGAATGGTTGAGGAAATTGCAAGAAAAAGCAACTATTAACTACTTTGTAAACTATTAACTTCTTTTCTGAAATCAAAACTCTTCAAAATCCCAATACTATGCCGAATAAATGAATAGCTACAAAAAAGAGGTGATAATCTTTTGCAAAGGAAATCAAACCCACATTTCTAATTTGCAAATTTGTATATTGACATTATGTACACAATGCCTTAATATATAAATATATGAGAATAATGTCAGTTAGAGATGCAAGAGCTAATTTTTCTGATCTTTTAGGAAGTGTTTATTACACTAACAATCCTATTGTGGTTGAAAAAAAAGGCAAAACTGTAGCAGTGGTAGTTAGTCCAGCACAGTTTAGGCAATTAGAAAAGATTAAAGCGGAAGGTTGGGCAGTTATAGATGAGCTTAGGTCTCGTAATACAGGCAAAGATCCAGATGAAGTTTATAGAGAAGTAACTAAAATAGTTGAGGAAGTTCGCCAAGAGATGTATGATAAGGAAGAAAAGAAATCTAAGCGTAGTCGTTGATACAAATGTATTTGTTAGCGGCCTGATTGTTGAAAAAGGATTACCTTATCAACTTATTAAACTACTCGAAGAAGACTTATTTATTTTGATAATTTCGGAGAAGATGCGAGACGAACTGGAAGAAGTTCTGTATAGAGTGAAATTCTCGGCATTTTTATCCAAAGACAAGCTTTTTAAATTCTTCAGGATGATTGATATCATCTCTACTGTTGTTTCACCGCCCGCAATCATTCCTATTAAAGTAAGAGACCCAAAAGATCAAGAAATATTAGCTACTGCTTTGGGAGGAAGAGCGGATTATCTGGTGACGGGCGATGAAAATCTGATAGTCTTAAAAGACTTCAATAAATTAGTTCGTTTGAAGATAGTTAGTGTTAAGGAATTCCTAAAACTGCTTGAGTAAAAGCAGAAAATTTTTACCCCTCTTATTTATAGATTAAATAAAGGCCAACTGCCATTAGCAAAATCGGTATAGCTTTAATGCCCAAAGTGCTTTTGTTAAGTTCTTCTTTAAGTATTTTTGGCAGCCAAATAGAGAGAAATATAGCATAAATTAGTACAAATACACTCTGAAATCCTCTAAAGACACTAATTAGGCTAACAGGGCCAGACGTTAGAGCCCAAATACCGCTAAGTGAAGCTGTGGCTACCAAAAACATAGCTAATATTAGTAGTGCCCAACCTACTAGTTTCAAATTTGAAAGACTTCTGCCTAATCTATCTCTGAAGTTAGATATGAGGAAAAGAAGTATAGGGGTGGGAAGAAATTCGCCAAAACCAAGATATACAGTCAAATCCCAAAATGGATAAGCAACGTATAAAGATTTCAAAATTACTGCTTGAATTGCATAAATAAAACTGGACAGAACCATCCACCAGAAAGCATTTCTTAACTTGAATACACCTTTTGATTTTTGAAGAGAAATCAAGAAACCGCCTAACAAAATTAGCACGAAGGCTAAGTAATGACTCAGTGTTAATACTTCTCCCAAAAACAAAAAGGAAAGTATTAAAACAAAAAGCGGGGAAAACTGAAACAAGGGTATTACTCTGGATATCTCTTCTTTAGATATAGCTTGATAGAAGGCAAAGACAGCAAGTATTTGAATTACGCCTGCAAATATTACCAGTGCTATTGGCTCGAGGCCTAACCAACTCAAACCATTAAATATGATAATGACTAGAGAAAGAAGTAACGCAGAAATGCCAGCAATTAAGGTTAAAACAACTGAATCTTTAAGATGTTTTCCTATTAAAAGTTTATCTACGATATTATCTGCTGCCCATAAAGCTCGAGATGTGAGAGTAAAAATTACCCAACCCATTGCTCTACAATTATATCAAGAATTAGATCTAAGTTTTTTATGGATTGTCTCATAGTCTTTCGGGGTGCTGAGAATCGAACTCAGACCAAGCGACCCCCAGCCGCTCATTCTACCACTAAACTACACCCCGCATATGGGACAAAACCTAGCGGTTTTTTCCCAACGATTTTCCCTTTGTTGTTTCGCAAAATCGGAACACGTAAAGCAACGATTTTGCGTTATCATAACTTGCTTATGCAGATTATTCTAAATTGATACTTGTATTATAACAAAAAGTTGTTACAATAAACACACTTATGAGAAGGACTGCAAATGTACATAAAACATCGCCAAATGGCCCAACAGAATCGTCCCAGAAGCTAGATGCAGTTCGTCTTGCAATGGAACAGATAGAAAAGCAGTACGGTAGGGGTTCTATAATGCGCTTTGGGGAAGCGGCTCAAAAGCTTGACATTTCGGTTATTTCCACAGGCTGCCTTCCCTTGGATTTGGCACTTGGTGTTGGTGGTGTGCCAAGAGGGAGAATTGTTGAGATTTTTGGGCCCGAAGCATCCGGTAAAACCACTGTTTGTCTGTCCATTATTGCGCAGGCGCAAAAGC
>CAZPZA010000004.1:10632-23177 GCA_964590985.1 uncultured Gammaproteobacteria bacterium | reverse complement strand
GTGAGCCCGGACAGATTCGAACTGTCAACCAATAGCTTAAAAGGCTACTGCTCTGCCGTTGAGCTACGGGCCCAAGCCATCCAAAATTATAACAGTAATTTTGCCTATTGACAAGATGAATTAAGCATATTTACACTAAATTAAGCTTGCATGTTTTTTCGGCAGGCAAGAGGGGAGGTGAAAAAAATAAATGACTCCTGATATAGGGCAAACGTTAATACAATCTATAAATAATGGCATTGCGGTAGTTATTACTTTTGTCCCCAAACTAGTGGCAGGCACAATAATTCTTATATTGGGTATAATTGTTGCTTCTTTGGTTAAACAACTATTTGTGGGAGTGTTTAGGGCGCTAAAAGTAGAACAGGTTTTGAAAAGGTACGGAGTTCCCGAAGCCAAAGAAGATTTTACCTGGACAAACATAATATCAGAAATAGCAAGATGGTTTGTCATTGTAGTATTTTTGATTCCAACTGCTGATGTTTGGGGTTTACCAAGAGTGGTAACGGTTCTTAATGAGTTCTTACGCTATCTTCCTAATGTGTTTGTGGCTGCTATAATATCAATTGTAGGATTTATGTTTGCCAGATTGTCTCATGATGTAATTTTGGCATCAGCAAAAGGAATATCGGCAGAGGCAGCACATACCATTGCGGCTGTTGCGCGCTGGGCAATTATTGTTTTTGTTGTACTTGCTATTCTTACGCAACTTGGAGTGGCAGCAGATTTGGTAAGGATTCTCTTTACCGGATTTGTGGCAATGCTTGCAATTGCAGGAGGAATAGCGTTTGGTTTGGGTGGTCAAGGGGCTGCAAGAGATTTTATAGATGTATTGAGGAGAAAGCTTAGCTAATTGAAGCTTCGGAATAAATCCCAGCTTCATCTTAAACAACCTCGGATTATACGAAAGTGTTTTTTATGGTAAAATTAGTTAATCTGATGTATTTTGCCGCGTTCGTCTAGAGGCCTAGGACGCCTGGTTTTCAGCCAGAAAATCGCGGGTTCGAATCCCGCACGCGGTACTCAAGAAAAAAGATTATTAAGCAATATAATATCCCCTTGCAAAAAGCATAAAAAGGAGAAATAAAAGAGTAGCGGAAATTAGAGAATAAGAAATTTTTAAAAATTTATTTTTTACAAGCGCGAGAGCAATAAAAATTGGAAATAAAGCCAAAGAGTATCTTGGAAGGCCACTAAAAGTACCAGTTGATGCTGGTATAAACAAAGCAAGAATTGAAAATACAATATAGGATAGGCGCACCCTTTTCTTATAGGCAATATAAAGCATAACTACAATAAAAACAAAAACAGAAATTTCAAGAAGTGCAATCCACCACTCAAATTGATTAAGCGAGACAGTAGTTAGTATCTTAAAATACCTAAAGATTGTTTGGGGAATAAAAACAATACTGTCTACAGTTCTGTTATTTTGGAAATTTCCTTGAGCCGCAATAAAATAAAAAGCACTTCCCCACTTTTGCAAATTAAACCACATGTATATTAGAAGTCCCATTGGCGAAGCAAACAAGGGTGAAATTCTAGCTAAAAATTGCCAGACGTTTTTTAACAAAATTTTTCTTGCCCTTCGAAGCTTTAGCGAAGAAGGGTCGGATTTTATAAACTCATAAATTAAAACAGGAATTATTGCCACTCCAACAATCCTTGTCGCGGTTAACAATGCTACGCAGAAAGAGGATAAAAACCATCTTTTTTTCCTGGCAAAATAAAAAGAAGATAAAGATAGAAGTAAAAATAAACTCTCGGAATATATACTTGCAAAGAAAAAAGATGTTGGAAAGACGAGTATAAGGATTATTGTCCATATTACAATATCGTTTTTGTAGTCTAACCTTAGAAGCTTGTAGAGTATGAAGAGGCTTAATAGAAAGAAAAAACTTACAAGAAGAAGCGCTGTAAAATATTGAATAGGATCAAAGGGTAAAACATTGCCAAAAATAATAGTCGCTAAATGGATTGACAAAGGAAGAAGCGGAAAAAATCCTGCATTTATTGTATAACCACCGGCTGCGATTTGTAAATAATACACCCCATCAAAATTTGCCCAAGGAGAGATTAAAAAATGAGAGATTACACTATTTTTATTTTCTAGAAAATAAAGAGGTGAGGTATAGGGGTAACCTTGACGATATTCTATTGATTGGCTTGCAAGAAGTGGAATAAGTAAAGCTATCCGCCAAAGCAAAAATAATAAAATCAGTGTTTTAAGCATTATATAATTATAGTATAATTGTCTTTATGTTTCGCTTATATAATTCATTGTCACGAAAAAAAGAAAAATTTGTTCCCCTTGATGATAAAAAAGTCAAAATGTATGTTTGCGGAATAACTCCATACGACACTACGCATTTGGGTCATGCTTTTACATATGTTTGGTTTGATGTGCTTTTTAGATATCTTAAATTCAAAAGTTATGAAGTTAATTATACTCAAAACGTTACGGATATTGATGATGATATTTTAAAAAGGGCAAAAGAGGAAAATAAAAATTGGAAAGAGTTTGGAGATTTTTGGACTAAAAGATTTTTGTCCGAGATGAAGTCCCTCAATGTTTTATTACCTACCCATTATGTGAAAGCAACTAATTCTATTGCTAAAATTGTTGAAATGGTTAAATTGTTGAATGATAAAAAGTTTGCTTACAAGCGGGATGGAAATGTATATTTTGAGACTAAAAAATTTAATAACTATGGGAAATTATCGCGCTTCGACAATAAACAAATGATTCTTATTTCTAAGGAAAGAGGAGGAAATCCAGATGATCCTCTTAAAAAAAACCCCCTTGATTTTTTGCTTTGGCAGAAATCGAAAATAGATGAGCCTTCTTGGGAAAGTCCATGGAGTTTGGGACGGCCTGGATGGCACATAGAGTGCTCCTCAATGATAAATAGATTCTTGGGCGACCAAATAGATATTCATGGAGGCGGACGAGACTTAATATACCCTCATCACGAATCAGAAATTGCCCAATCGGAAAGCTTGAGTAACAAAAAACCTTTTGTAAAATATTGGATGCATACGGCAATGGTTTTGTATTTAGGCGAAAAGATGGCTAAATCTTTGGGAAATTTGATTATGGTATCAGATCTTCTTAAGATACATACAGCAAACGAAATCAGATGGTTATTGCTTAGTCATCATTACAGAAAAACCTGGGAATTTGACGAATCCGAACTTAAAAAAGTTAAAGAGGAAGTGTCGATAATTGCTAAGGCTTTGAAAAAAATCGAAAAAAGAGCAGAAGTTGCCAATCCGCTTTATAAAGAATTTGCTTTTATTGTTGACGATGACCTTAATATACCAGCTGCCCTCTTGTTTTTGATAAACCTTGCAAAAAGAATAGAAAAAGAAACGAATGAAAAAAAAGCATCTGATTTTAGAGAAACGCTTTTAAGTTGTCTTGAACTACTGGGTTTTTCTTTCTAGCAAGGAGTATCCTTGTACAAGGATACTCCTTATTGTAGAATGAGCAAGATTATATTGATTGTCGTAGTTTCTGTATTGTTGGCATTGAGTTTTGTTACAATGAAGCAGATTTTTATTCCACATCACAGCAGTACAGAATTAAAATTAAAAGTTGCGACGTTTACTCCAACTACGACTCAAGCTCCAACTTCAATTTCGACCAAATCAATTCTTAATCTTTCCAAAGAAAGCTATACGATTGCGCTTTATGGCGACTCCATGATCGATACCATGGGAGAAAAACTTGAAATCTTGCAAATTGAACTATATAGATCATACCCCAAAACTACTTTTAAACTTTACAACTATGGAATTGGTGCACAAAATATAGAGGAGGGTGTTTTAAGATTTGCGAGTAACTTTTCTAATAAAGAGCGTATATATGCTCCAATCACAAATATCGATCCAGACATTTTAATTTTAGGGACCTTTGCGTATAATCCGTTTGTTCCACATGATTTGGAAAAATACAAAAAAGAGCTTATGGATCTTATTCAAAAAGCAAAAAATGTCTCTCTAAAAGTTTATCTTCTTGCAGAAATAGCGCCCCAAAAAACAGGTTTTGGACAAGGAGAATACGGAGTTAATTGGCCGCAAGATCAAGCTTATCAGCAGGCTGTTATAATTATGGATCAAATTAAAGAAGCAATTAAGGTTGCAAATAGAGAGGGAATCCCGGTTATAAATGCATATCAAAAATCGCTTCTTGCTGATGGTTTTGGAAATCCAATTTATGTAAGAAATGAAGACGGAATACACCCCTCTTATGAGGGGCACGTACTTATGGCAAGGGAGATTATTTCAAAACTGTCATTCTGAATTTATTTCAGAATCTGTAAAGATAAATCCGAAATTCGAATATCGAAACTCGAAACAATTTTTGTATTTGTTTCGTATTTCGGATTTTGCTATTCGAATTTATGAATTAGATACCAGCATAATAAGAAATTATGAGAACTTTCTTGTATTTAGTAGTTCCATGTTTACTCTTTTTAATAAGCAGCGTTTCTGTATTTGCAATTGAGGATCCATTGCGTGTTTCCAATAATAGATTTGGTGTTCATATTCTTTTTCCAGAAGAGATAGAGAGAGCTTTGGATCTTGTTAATTCTAGTGGTGGAGAGTGGGGTTATGTTACTATTCCAATACAGGCAAGCGATCGCGATCTTAAAAAATGGCAAAAATTTATGGATGATTGCTATAAGTATAAATTAATTCCCATAATTCGAATTGCTACAGAAAATTATTATTTTGACCCAAAGGTGTGGCGAAAACCCCAACAAGAAGACATTATAGACTTTGCTAATTTTCTAAACTCCCTAGATTGGCCTATTAAAAACAGATATGTTGTAATCTTTAACGAAGTAAACAGAGCCGACGAATGGGGAGGGTCTTTCGACCCTCGGGAATACGCGAGACTTCTTAAGTATGCAATAACAACTTTTAAATCAAGAAGCCAAGATTTTTTTATAATCTCTGCGGGTCTTGACAATGGCGCTGGTAACAATTCAAACAATTCTATAGACCAATACAGCTTTATGCTAAGAATGAACAACGAGGTTTCCGGAATCTTTAACAATGTAGATGGTTTGGCAAGCCATTCTTATCCAAATCCTGGTTTTCGACAACCTCCCAATACAGATACCAATAAAAGCATTGTTAGTTTTAGATATGAAGGGGAGTTGGCAAAGCAAATGTCTGGGAAAGACCTTCCGATTTTTATAACAGAAACTGGGTGGTCTTTAGAAAGCACAAAAGAAGAAAAAATTGCCAGTTATTTTGAAGAGGCTTTTAATTCTTTCTGGAAAGATAAAAATATAGTTGCTGTGACGCCCTTTTTGCTAAGGGCTGGAGGAGGACCTTTTGCTAAGTTTTCCCTAATAAGCAATAATGGCAGCCCAAATTTAGCCTATAGAACTATTCAGAATATTCCAAAAACCAAAGGAGAACCTATCTTGCTGGAAGTTGAAAAAGAACAAGAAATAGATCCAAAAGAAGAAAGCCTTCCAATGAAAAATTTTGTAAGTAGTACTTCTAAAAGCAAAAAAACCATTGAAATAATGGATGAAATTCAGGCTGTAAAAACCATCCTTAAGTGGTTAATAAACCCCCAAAATCTGCTATAATACAGTTGTTTATATATGTTAAAAAACTACGACAGTGGGGCATTTGAAAGCGTAACCCACGGACAACTTAAAATGTTGGATGTAATAGGGAAGATCAAAAATTTTCTGGAAGAAAACCCGTCTGCTGAATACAGTCTTGTTATAGGTACAGACTCTCGTGAGAAAACAGACGTTGAGAGAAGAGGGAAAACAGTAAATCTTGTAACAGCAATTTTGGTGCATAGAAAGGGCTATGGTGGAAAATATTTTTGGCAAAGAAAGGAAATTAAAAACATACATACATTAAGAGAAAAGATTTATGCCGAAACCATGAGTTCTATAAATCTTGCAGGATTCTTTGTTCCTCTTCTTAAAAGAGCTATAAACGGTAGGAGTCCTAGATACAATTTGGAAATTCATATAGATGTTGGTGAGCACGGCGATACAAGAGATATGATAAAAGAGGTTGTGGGGATGGTTACAGGTAGTGGTTATGTTGCAAGAACCAAGCCTGAAGCTTATGGCGCATCATATGTGGCGGATAAACACGCGTAAAAAAAGTCAAAAGTTGGAATGGAAAAAAGCAAGCGATATAAAGCGAGCCATCAAAGAAGTCGTTAAAGCACTTAATCTTTCATATATTGATCCGAAGAGAATTTTTTGTTTTAGAACCAAAGGTTCAAAGTCAAGGTCTTATGCAAGAATTTGGTCTATGCCAAAGATTTTTCAAAAAGCGCTTAATATAAAACCAGCTTATGTTATAGAAGTTTTGTCTAAGCATTTTGATAGATTGGACGATGATGCCAAGAAAAAAGTGCTAATTCACGAGCTTCTCCATATTCCTAAAAATTTTTCAGGATCACTTCTTCCCCACCGATCTAGGAATAGACATTTAGGATCAATGGTCAGTAAATTGTTTAAGGAGTACAAGAAAATTTCTAATTCCTAATTAACCTAACTTCTAAATAAATCCCAATTAAAATCCCAATTGGATAATTAGGCATTTAAGAATTGATTAGATCGATTAGAAATTAGTAATTAGAAATTTAAGCTTATGATAACCATCGTTTACGGTGACGACATTGTATCTTCGAGAAATTACTATATTGACGAGCGGCAAAAAGTAGATAATCCCATAATTCTCTATGGCGACAATTTGAATAAAACCCAGCTTGTTGAGGTTTTTGAGAGCGATAGTTTGTTTGAGGTATCTCAAAAAAACGTATTTATAGAAAATTTTTTTTCAAAAAAAGAGAACAAAGAGATTGTTTCGTATATACAAACACATTCTAAAAAATCCAATGTATTGATTTGGGAAGGAAAAGAAATGTCTAAAGCCCAAATATCTTTGTTTAAAAACGCCAATATAAAACTCTTTAGTCTGCCAAAAATGCTTTTTACTTTTCTTAACGAGTTAAAACCAGGCAACAATAAAAAAATGGTATATTTATTTCATAAATGTTTAGAACAACTACAGTGCGAACTTATTTTTTTCATGATGACTCGACAATTCAGGCTTCTGTTGGCCGTAAAAGAAAGACATTCTGAAAACCAAATAGAAGAGATAAAAAGAATGGTTCCCTGGCAGAAATTAAGGCTGTCTAATCAGGCAAAGTTGTTTTCTTGGGATAATCTTAAAGACATATATCAAAAAATTATGAATATAGACGTATCGCAAAAAGGAGGCATGAATACTTTGTCGCTTCCCCAAGCCATTGACTTTTTACTCCTCTCAATCTAAGATAAAACAATATGTCAAGGCTTAGTCCTTTAATTTTTAAAGCATACGACATCCGCGCTATTTACCCGCAAGAACTCAACGAAACAAAAATAGTTCCAATTATTAAGGCAATATACAAGTTTTTTCTTGGCAAACTTAGGAAAGATAAATTTCAAATTGTAGTCAGTGCCGATATGCGGATTTCCTCCCCTATTCTTTTTAAAACTGCAAAAGACACATTGCTACAACTTGGCGCAGATATTATTGATATTGGTGTTGTTTCAACGCCTACTTTCTATTTTGCAGTCTGGCACTATGGTTATGATGCAGGCATTCAAATTACAGCTTCCCATAATCCCAAGGAGTACAATGGCTTGAAATTTGTTATAAATAGTCCAAAAGGGCTGATTAAAATAGGTAAATCAACAGGGATGGAAGATATCAAAAAAATGTCAATGCAGGATGTTAAGATAGATTGCAGGCGCAAAGGAAAAGTCACAAAAAAAGAGGGTGTTTTAAAAGATGAAGTAGATTACGCGATAAAAATGGTAGGTAATCCCAAGATTAGAAAATTTAAAATAGTTGCAGATCCTGGGAATGCCATGGGGGGAACATATGTAGATGCGCTGTTTAAGAGAACTCCAGGCACTCTTATAAAAATGAATTTTGAGCTTGATGGTAATTTTCCCGCTCACCAGCCAGATCCTCTTCAATTCTCAACGCTTAAAGATCTTCAAAAAAGAGTAATAGAAGAGCATGCAGATTTAGGACTTGCTCCAGATGGGGATGGTGATAGATTGTTCTTTATTGATGAAAAAGGACAAATTATCCAAGCATCATTAATAACTGCAATTGTTGCTTGGGAGCTTCTAAAAAGACATAGGGATGAAACAATTCTTTTTGACATTAGAAATATATTAACTGTTAAAAGGATAGTAGAGGAAAACGGAGGAAGACCTGTTATTACAAAAGTTGGGCATGCATATATTACAGAAGAACTTACTAAAACAGGCGGAGTATTTGCGGGAGAAGGTTCTGGGCACTATTTTTTTAGAGATACAGGGAACGCAGAGTCGCCAATTCCTGTTATTTTGACTGTTCTTAAGGTTTTGTCAGAAAGCAAGAAGACATTATCTGAAATAGTTGATAAGATTAGAAGATCATACGAGTCAAGGGAAATTAACTTTGAAATAACTAACGCACAAAGATTATTAGATTTAATAAAAGACAAGTACAAAAATGGCAATCTGTCTGAATTAGACGGAGTTTCCGTTACATTTCCAGATTGGCGTTTTAACATAAGAGCATCCAATACCGAGCCGTTGTTAAGACTTAATGTAGAAGCGTACAAAAAGCCAACCATGGAGAGAAAAAAAGAAGAGCTTATAAGCTTAATCAAGTCTTTTTTACAGCAATGACTAACAAGCCTTATTCAAGAAAAATAGATAAGCCCTGGGGTTATGAAATCCATTTTGTTCCTGATGGAAAACCATATATGGGGAAAATTATTCATATAAATAAGGGAAAAAGACTGTCTTTACAAGTGCACGACAAAAAACAAGAAAGTTGGTTTTTGTTAAAAGGAAAAGCAAAAGTTATTTGGGATAACAACAAAGGCAAACTAATAGAAACAGAAATGGAATCTGGCAAAGGATATTCTTGCGAAATCAGACAAAGGCACAGATTAGTTGGAATTACCGACTGCGATATCGTAGAAGTTTCAACGCCAGAAATAGGTACAACGTTTCGTCTGGAAGATGATTACAAAAGGGGACACGAAACAGAGGAGATTAGAAAAAAAGAAAGAAGAAAGAAATAACTATGCAGACTGTCCACTATATAGAATGGTTAAAGGATATAGTAAGAGAGAATGTAAGTTTGGTAGGAGGGAAAGGAGCAAATCTAGGAGAAATTTATAAGTCTAATCCAACGCCAAATGGTTTTGTGGTGACTACAAAAGCTTATTTTGATTTTCTCAAAGAAAATAATCTTTCGAATAAGATAAATAATTTGGTTGGTCTTATAGACTTTAAGAATAGTGAATCACTGGTTAAAGCATCAGAGCAAATAAAAAAAGAAATTATCCAAAGCAGAATTTCTGAAACTCTTGCCAAAAAAATAGTTTCAGCGTATAGACTTCTTGGTAATGTGCTAAGCGATCCATTTGTGGCTGTTAGGTCATCTTCTAACATAGAAGATCTTAAAAATGTTTCTTTTGCAGGACAAATGGAGACGTTTCTAAATGTTAAAGGCGATGCTAATTTAATTCTAAAAATAAAAGAAGTTTGGGCATCTCTTTTTGACTCCAAAGCTTTATTTTATAGGCACGAAAATAAGCTAGATCATTTTAGGATCGGTTCTGCTGTTGTTATCCAGAAAATGGTTAATTCAGAAATGTCTGGAGTTATATTTACAATAGATCCAGTGAATAGGGATAAGACAAAAGTTATCATAGAGGCTATTTATGGTTTAGGAGAGCTCCTTGCAAAAGGAGAAGTTACGCCAGATCATTACGAGGTTTCAAAAAAGGGTAACGTTATTGTTTATAAAAAGGTCGCAGAACAGCAGATAATGCTTAAAAAAAAGGGCTTCTCTAATAATAAGATTCGCGTATCCAAAGAGAAATGTGGAAAGCAAAAAATTACTGACGAGCAAATAGTAAAACTGGTAGCACTTGGAAAAAAGCTAGAAAGCCATTATGGATACCCACAAGATGTAGAATGGGCAATTGAGAAAAACAAGATCTATATTTTGCAGACAAGACCGGTAACAACAAAGGACGCTTTAAAAGGTCTCTTTTTGCATATGCAAGGAGAGACCTTAAGCAAGGAGATAGGTTCTAAGGGCTATAAATTGCTTCTGCAGGGTGATCCAGCATCTCCTGGTATAGGAATGGGTAGAGTAAATATTATAGAAAATGCAAAAGAAATAAGTAAGGTAAAGAAAGGTGATGTATTGGTTGCACAAGCTACAAATCCGGACTTTGTTCCAGCTATGAAAAAAGCTGTAGCAATTGTAACGGAAAAAGGCGGAAGAACATCGCATGCAGCTATTGTATCACGAGAGCTTGGAGTTCCAGCAATTGTAGGGGCAAAAAATGCGACAAAGATACTAAAAAACGGATTATTAGTTACCGTAAATGGAACAAGTGGTGATGTTTATAAAGGTATATATGGCATTCATTCTAAAACAATAAATAAAGAATTAGAAGAGCCAATTGTTACAGCCACGAAGGTGTATGTTAACCTGTCTGATCCATCTCTTGCGGATAGAACAGCTCTTTTGCCAGCAGATGGAGTGGGGCTTTTAAGAGCAGAGTTTATAATGGCTCAAGTAGGTACGCATCCTAAAAAAATGATAAGAAATGGCAAAAGCAGTGTATTTGTAAATATGCTTTCTGACAGCTTGGAAAAATTTTGCCGAGCTTTCGGAGAAAGGCCAGTAGTCTATAGAACTTCTGATCTTAAAACCAATGAATACAAAAATCTTATAGGAGGTAGAGCATTTGAACCCCACGAAGAGAATCCTATGCTTGGATATAGAGGCGCTTTTAGATATATAAACGACCCAGAGGTATTTAACCTCGAACTGGAGGCTATAAAAAAAGTAAGATTTATTAGAGGATGCAGAAACTTATGGATAATGATACCTTTTGTAAGAACCGTAAAAGAGCTGATTCAAGTTAAAAGACTCATCTCAAGCTCTGGATTATATAGATCGGAAAGCTTTAAAATTTGGATGATGGTGGAGATCCCATCTAACGTAATAATGCTTGAAAAGTTTATAAATGTAGGTTTGGATGGAGTTTCTATTGGATCAAATGATCTAACCCAGCTAATTCTTGGTATAGATAGAGATAACAGCGAGATTGCGCATGAATTTGACGAGCAAAGCGAAGCAGTGCTTTGGGCGTTTGAAAGAGCGATAAAAATGTGCGGTAAATACAAAATTACCTCTTCTATTTGCGGACAAGCGGCCTCGATGTACCCCTCTCTTCTTGAAAAATTAGTTAAATGGGGAATAACGAGTGTTTCGGTATCACCAGATGCAGTTTTGGCAACAAGAAAACTTATTTCAGAATTTGAAAAGAAAATTGTGGCCTAAAAACTTATGGCGAAAATAAAGCAAATAGTTTCCCATGAGATTCTAAACTCAAAAGGAAACCCGACAATAGAGACAAGCGTTTATTTAAATGAGGGCACAGTGGGAACAGCGTCCTGTCCAATTGGTACATCTGTGGGAAGTTACGAGGCTTATTTTTTAACCGATAAAGACACGCGATTTGAAGGATTGGGCGTTCTTAAAGCTATCGAAAACATAAGTTCACTGATTGCGCCCCATCTTATAGGCATGGATGCAGAAAAACAACAAGAGATAGATAGGATAATGATAGATATTGATGGTACGCAAAACAAAAGCAGACTTGGAGCAAACGCTATTCTTTCTGTTTCTATGGCTGTCGCAAAAGCAGCTGCCAAAGCTTCGGTTTTGCCTCTTTTTTTATATCTTAGGGAATTTATAAAAAAGGATGCCAATAATGATTCTTTAAACAATGCCAACGGATTAAAAATCCCTATACCTCTTTTTAATTTGATAAACGGAGGAGTCCATGCAGGAAAAACTCTTGACTTTCAGGAATTTTTGGTGATTCCTGCTTCTTCTAAATCTTATACAGAATCTTTAGAAATTGGTGTTGATATTTATAGATCTTTAAAAAAACTTTTAAATTCCATGGACCTGTCTATTCTCGTAGGAGACGAAGGAGGATTTTCTCCAAAACTAAAAAACAATCAAGATGTTTTTCCTATTCTAACAGAAGCAATAGAGAGCATAAGCGCAAGACTTGATCTGGATGTGTTTTTTGGACTAGATTGCGCAGCATCCAGTTTTTTCAAAGACAGAAGATATCTTATAAAAGACATTCCTCAATCTTTGTCGTCAATGGAACTTATGTCTTATTACGAAACATTAAATAAAAAGCAGCATTTTTTATATATAGAAGATCCATTTGCTCAAGATGATTGGGAAAGCTTTAGCCAACTTACAGCAAGAATGTCTGAAACAACAATTATTGCAGGAGATAATCTAACAGCAACAAATCCATACAGGCTTTCTATGGCTCTTAATAAAAAAGCCATAACAGGAATTGTAATAAAACCCAATCAAACAGGAACAGTAATAGAAGCAATGGCAGTTGTCGAGGTAGCAAGGCAAGCTGGTCTTAAAATCGTAGTCTC
>CAZPZA010000004.1:0-10532 GCA_964590985.1 uncultured Gammaproteobacteria bacterium | reverse complement strand
AAACAGGGCATAAAAGAATCAAGACTTGCCGGTGAAAAGCTAAAAGGAGCAAGAATTGATATTGCTTATACATCTCCCCTAAAACGCGCAAAACAAACACTAGAAGAAATAAAAAAAGTTTTAGGAATTAATAATCTTTTAACAATTGAGAATAAAGCTCTTAATGAACGTGATTACGGAGAGTTTACAGGAAGAAATAAGTGGGAGATTAAAAAAGAGGTTGGAGATGAGAAATTTTTAAAAATTAGAA
This sequence comes from uncultured Gammaproteobacteria bacterium, assembly GCA_964590985.1. Lineage (GTDB taxonomy): Bacteria > Patescibacteriota > Microgenomatia > Levybacterales > UBA12049 > CAZPZA01. Next base: position 10,282 of record CAZPZA010000004.1, on the reverse strand, counting down.
GAGACTGGAATTACCAAATTCCTAGCGGAGAAACATTAAAAGACGTATATAATAGAATGGTTCCTTATTACAAAGATGAAATTCTACCAAAACTGAAAGGTGGAAAGAATGTTCTGATCGTCGCCCATGGAAATTCGCTTCGGGCTTTAGTTAAATACCTCGAAAACATTCCGGATTCAGAAATCGAGAACCTAGAAATTGAAACAGGAAAAGGCTGTCTTTACAAAATTGATAGTGCTGGAAATATCGCTTCAAAACAAATACTATTATAGACAAATTACCCCACGTGGGAAAATTTGTCAATAAATCTAACTTTTTCGTAGAATTTGTAAAACTTATAGAAAAAGTTGCAAAATGCAAAAGTTATATATATTATTTATGTAGCTATGGAATTTGGAGCAGAAATCAGAGAATCAAAACAAATAAAACAAAAAGGATATCTTGATGATCAAACAGTTAATGAGCTTACAACTTCTTACCTTCAAAAACACGATTGGCCAGACGATGTTGATTTAAGAGCTGAAATTAATCAGCAGCATCAAGATTTATTTAGATTTACTAGTGGTGAGAGTGATCACAAATCTTTTTTTGAGAGATTAAAAGTTAGAAAAAAACAAATTGACAGGACGAGTCAAAGATTATTTGACTTTGCAGAACATTGGGAAATATTTTCTAGCAGTGATCGCATTAAAAGTATTTTTGGCAAAGATAACCTAAATAATGCTGAAGAAAGATTAAGTAGACTACTTGTTAACTTAGAATTAAGTCATGGTAATAGAGAACGAGAGCTAAATAAAGGAGACACAATGTATGCTATGGGAAAACTAAAAAATTCAATTGTGGCTCCGTTTGTAATCTTAAATAAATATAATTCTTTTAACTATCACGGACAAAAGGATTTTGGTTTTAAAGACGTTCAAGAATATCTCTCTGGATTCTCACAGGAAAAAGCCGAAAAACTTAAAACTTCCTCGGTTCTAGGATTAAAAGAGCTTAAAGAGTTGGCTGATAATACTTCCCAAGCAAGAAGAGAAGATTTAGTAAAATTCAAATTGGAAGTAACAAAAATGGCACTTGATTATTTACAAAATGGAACTCTTGAGGAGAAATTATATATGGCAAGTGTGGTTTCACTTAAATTTCTTTCTTTTGACACAAGCAATCAAATTCTACAAATTCTTGAAAGCAATGCTACTGCGCCTGAGATAGTAAAAAAATTTTTTACATCACAATTATCATTAGAAAGAGCTTCTAATAATATTTTGAAAATAAGAATGTTATTTGAATATTTGTCTAGACATGGAAATCCTGAACTTCTAGAATTGCTTAAGTTTAATGAAGGCCTATTGCTAGACCAGTTTATTAATCAGACAGATCTTTCATTAGAAAACTTCTCTATGTTATCAAGAGTTTTTGGAGAAAGCAAAAAAGATGTAAAAAGCGCTATTGAATTTGCCCGAAAGCAAAAGGAACTAAATCCCGAATTTCATTTAAGCCATCATGAACGATCAACTGAGGGAACATTATCTAAACTCATAAGACTTACAACAAACAAGGATATTCATTCTCTTCTTGCAGAGTTATCTACATATGGATACAGTCTTACTACTTATCAATCAGGTCTAGATTTAGACCTTTTTGACCTTTTATTAAAGAAAAAAGAAACGCTCTTGCCGTTTATTCAAGAACTTCACGAGAAGGGAGGATATTCATTTGATGATATTGGAGAGGTAAATGTACTTGAAGAACTAATACACAACAAAGATTATCTTATTTCTGCGCTTTCGGATATTAGAAAATATGCTCCGGATTTTAGGTACCATATTTCTCATTATGGAGAAGAACATTTAAATCCTTATAGACAATTTATTTCCTACATCAATGCTTCTTCTGGATTTTCTTATAGCGAGCTTGTTGCTATTAAAAAGGATAAACAAAATATACCGCCCGAATTCTCAGATCCTTTGTTTGACTCGCTCAGACAGAGACTGTTGCTCTCAAGAGATGCATCGCTTCGTAAGAAATATTCAGATTTAAGAAAAACAGATGTTCCACCGGAAAGAAAAGCAGCTTTTGGAAAAGCTATCAATACAGTTGTGGAATACGTTCAAAAGCATTCCGACCTAGAATGGTTTTATCAAGACAAGACATTTTTGGGTATCCTTACAATTCGTCCAGAAGAAGCCGGAAAGATGGCAAGTTTGCCGGAAAGGTATCCGGAGTTAATTACCCTAATGCAAGAGGGTGGTCCTCTTTATACCAATAGAGAAAATATTTTAAGCGATATTTTTGCAGGAGAAGATTTTGATATACAAGCTCAAGAAATTGTCACAATATTTACAAAAAAGCAACCATATTGGGAAATACTTTATTTGTATACAGAAAAAAGACTTCGTAGTCAGCTTATTAATGCAGAAACAAGTTATCCAATAGTAGATTCAGACTCTAACAGAAGGAGACCATTTAATTCGTTAAGCGAGCAAGAAAAGCTAAAAATATTTAAAGAATACTTAAGAATAGTAATTGAGAGCTCAAGAAGCACAACCGCAAAGAAAGCAGCTGATGAAAAAAATAGAGAGTCCTTAGAAAAAAATTTAACCCTTGTTGAAGGCGACTACATTCACGGTACTGCAATTGATTACCTAGATAAAATTTTATTAAATGGTAATCTCTGCGGCGAAGCTCTTGGTCAATATGCAAGATCAGATAGTCGTCCTTTTCACGTTGACTTTAGCAGAGTTGAAGAAAGTCAATCCAAAGCTACCTCAGACATTATAGAAAGATCTATGTCTGTACAATTTGGAAATGATGGGAAAAATGGGCAAAACGGACAAATGTTTTTAATTTTAAAGAGAAAAAACTCAAGCTATGAAAGAGAAGTTGACTATAGAGTAGGTCCAGGATACGCTCTCATGTTTACTGGAATTCCATCAACTGCAATAGACGCAATAGTTCTTAGGAATCCGTCTGTTGCTTTGGAATCTGTAAAATATGAACTAGTAGAAAATGGATTTTATCTTCCAGTCTACGATCTAAAAGGAAATCTAATATTTAGCCCCCAAGATTATGATGATTTAAGATATGACGAAAACATCATAAATGTTCCTGTTGAGGTTTGGGATTACTCGCTAAAAAGCGGAGGACAAAGAGGCAGTAACCCTGCTGCGGAATTCACAATCCTCGAAGAACAAGGACCTGCCAAATATTATGTTAAGTTTAAAACAATAGAAAACGAAGACCAAATATGGAATGAGCTTTTGGCAGATTCTATATATAGAACTCTTGGAATTCCTATGCCAGCTACAAAGATTGTAAGAGTAAACGGAGAGTACGGACATGCGAGTAAATTATTACCAGATATAATAGATGGTACTGCACAAAGCCAAGACTGGAAAAAAGGTTATCTTGCAGACTGTCTTTTAGCAAACTGGGATATTCTTTCCGCTTTGGAACAAAATACGGTAACTAGTACACAAACTAATGAAGTATTTAGAGTAGACAATGGCGGAGCGCTATTATATAGAGCAAGAGGAGAAAGAAAAGAAGAAAAAGATTTTCCCAACACTGTTAAGGAAATTGAAGAATCGTCTCCTTTTTCTCCAGCAAAAATGGGAATATCAGGGGAAATGCTTAAAATGCAAGCGAAGTTATTAAAAGAAAGATTACAAAATGACGTAATTGATAACTTAATAGATAGCGTTCGATTAAAAAAAGCAGATCGTGAACATTTAAAGATAATTTTGAAAGAAAGAAGAGATTTCATTATCCTTAAATTTTTAGGTATTTAAGTTCAATAAAATTGTAAACTCTCCTTTTGGGTTTGCTTGAGAGAAATGTTCAATTGCGCTGGAAATTTTCTCGCGCCTGATTTCTTCATGAATTTTGGTTAGTTCCCGGCAAATTACAATATCAATATCCCCAAATTCATTTTGTATTTCATTCAGCGTTCGTAAAAGTTTATGTGGAGCTTCAAATATAATAACTGTTACTCCAATGATTCGAATCATCGAAGCGATATTATGAAAAAAATTTTTTCTGTGTCCTGGTTTTTTTGGTAAAAAACCAAGAAATAAAAACTTATCTGTAGGTAATCCAGAAACAGCGAGAGAAGATATAACCGACGACGGACCAGGTATTGATTCAACCTTTATTCCTTGAGCGATGCACTCTCGTACTAATTTAAATCCAGGATCAGAAATTGTAGGAGTGCCAGCATCGGATACAAGTGCGACATCAATTCCGTTTTTCAAGGCATTTAAAACCTGTGGTATTCGTTTGAGTTCATTTTGTTCGTAATATGATAAGAGGGTAGGTTTAACCACTTTTTTTGACAAGGAGTATCCTTGTGCAAGGATACTCCTTGTATGTTTAAGAAGAAGTCCTGTGCGTCTTGTGTCCTCGCAGGTTATTATTTCGACTTTTGTTAGTATATCGATTGCTCTTAAAGAAAGATCCTTCAAATTACCAATTGGGGTGGCAACAATATAAAGCGTTCCCATTTATCTAAACAATTTTATTAAAACAAAACCAGAAATGATAAGTGCCATAAAAATAAGAGAAAGAATATCAAAATACTTTTCTATAACGTTTGAAATTTTTTTGCCAAATATTCTTAGAGCAAGTGCTACCAAAAAAAACCTTCCTCCCCTTCCTAGTATCGAAGCAATAATAAGATCCAACAATGAAATTCTAAATACCCCCCCTGCGATCGTGAAAACTTTGTACGGAATTGGGGTAAAAGCAGCCGTAAAGATAGCTAAAAAAGAATTTTGTTGGTACTTCTCGCCCACAATACCCATAAGTTCCGAAAGATGATAAAAATTTATTATGGGTTTACCAACAGTTTCAAATAGCGCAAGTCCTATATAGTAGCCAGCAACTCCTCCCAAGACGGAGCCAACAGTCGTTATGAAAGCAAATATCCACCATTTTGCACTTTTGGCAACAGTCATAGGAATAAGTAAAACATCTGGTGGAATTGGAAAAAAAGAGCTCTCGGCAAAAGCAATAGAGAAAAGAGACAGTTTTGCGTACTTGGTTTTACTCCACTTTAGAGTCCAGTCATAGATCTTTCTTACTCCTTTGTGGGGAAGCATTATTATGCGGATAAAAGGGGATAAGTTTTTTGTAAGTAGCATCAATATATAATATCAAAGTTTTCTAATAATTCCAACTGCTTTCCCCTGAATTGTTAAGGACGACGGGTATATAGGATCCATTTGCGAATTGGCTGGTTTTAGAGATATTTTGCCATTTTCTCTGTAAAATCTTTTAAGAGTGGCAAGATTGTTGTCAACAATTGCGACAACAATATCGCCATTAGTAGCCTCTTCTGTTTTTTCTATAACAACATAGTCTCCGTCCAAAATCCCGTCTTCTATCATCGAGTTTCCTTTAACCTGCAGAACAAAAGCAGTTTTTTTGCCGGATATCATGCTGGTGGAGACATGAAATGTTGCATTTGGATCTGTGTATGGTTCAAGTGGTTTTCCAGCAGCAATATACCCCATTAGCGGTAAAGGAAGAGAAAGTTGTGTTCCTGCGATCCTGTTTACTATATTTTCATCTTTAACTTTTAATACTCTCGTGTTTCCTTCTACTTTTTGAATGTATCCTTTTTCGACTAAAGACCCAATAAGAGAGTGCACTGTTGAGTTGCTTTTATGACCTGTTCCTTGAGCTATTTCAAAAAGGGTTGGAGAATATCCATACTGGTTTTGGAACTGTGCTAGAAACTCTAAAATTTCCCTTTCTTTTTTGTAGAGTACTCCTGCCATACAGAGTATTTTATACGAAATATTCGAGAATTTTGTCAAGATGGCAAACCCACACAAAATAGGTCAAAATCACCGACCTACGAGGTCTAAACGTATGATAAAATACGCAATGTGCATGAAATTTAATCTTGTATCCGACCTTAAACCTACAGGCGATCAACCACAAGCAATAGAAAAGCTTTCAGAAGCTATTGTAAATGGAGCTAAAAACATGGTTCTTTTGGGCGTAACAGGAAGCGGAAAAACATTTACTATGGCAAACGTTATCCAAAATGTTCAAAAGCCAACCCTTGTAATTTCCCACAATAAAACCTTGGCTGCGCAGCTTTACCAAGAATTTAGAGACTTTTTTCCCAAGCATGCAGTCTGTTATTTTGTTTCCTATTACGACTATTATCAGCCAGAGGCGTACATTCCACAAAGCGACACTTATATTGAGAAAGAAGTAGAGATAAACGAAGAAATTGATAAGTTAAGGCTTTCTGCAACAGCTAATCTTTTGACTCGAAAAGATGTTATTGTTGTAGCGTCTGTCTCATGCATTTACAACTTAGGCTCTCCTATCGAATACGGAAAGTTTATTTTAGAATTAAGGACTGGTATGTACATTACGCAAAAATCCATTATAGACCGTCTAATAGATTTGCAATACGAGCGAAACGATTATAACTTTGAAAGAGGGACTTTTCGAATAAGAGGTGATTTTATTGATTTATTTCCCGCGTATAAAGACACCGGAATAAGGCTTGAAACAAAAGATAACAAACTTACAAATCTTTTGGAATTCGACACTCTAACAGGTGAAACTATAGATATTCTTGACGCAAGCGTTATTTACCCTGCAAAACATTACATGACAGATCCAAAGTCTTACGATAGTGTTTTTGAAAAAATAAGGCAAGATTTGAAGATGCAAATTGAGAGGTTTAAAAATCAAGGGAAGCTTATAGAGGCACAAAGAATAGAACAAAGAACCAACTTTGATTTGGAAATGATAAGAGAGGTTGGATACGTAAATGGTATAGAAAATTACTCGCGATACTTTGATGGGAGAAAAGAAGGAGAACCTCCCTACACACTTTTGGACTATTTTAAAGCATGCTCCAACGACTTCCTCTGTATTATTGACGAATCCCACATGACTGTTCCACAGCTTAGAGGTATGTACAACGGTGATAGATCTCGAAAAGTTACATTGATTGAGTATGGCTTTAGACTCCCTTCTGCTTTAGATAATAGGCCGCTTAGATACGAAGAGCTTTTAAGACGCCTTAATCAAAAAATCTTTGTCAGCGCCACGCCAGATGAGTATGAGCTTTCCTTAGCCAAAGAAAGTCTGCCAGAAAACGGAGCAATAGTTGAGCAATTAGTTCGTCCAACTGGTCTTGTCGATCCTAAGATCTTTGTAAAGACAACAAAAGGACAAATAGAAGATTTAATAAGAGAAATCGAAAAAAGAGTTCCAAAGAACCAAAGAGTACTGGTGACTACTCTGACAAAGCGCATGGCAGAAGAACTATCTTCGTACTTAGAGGAAAGAGGAATTAAAGTTTCCTATCTTCACGCGGATATAGAGACTCTTGCAAGACAAGACATTTTGGACAAATTAAGAAGTGGTGATTTCGATGTCGTGGTTGGAATAAATCTCCTTCGGGAAGGACTAGATTTGCCAGAGGTATCACTTGTTGCAATTTTGGATGCGGATAAAGAGGGTTTTTTGCGAAGCAAAACGTCGCTGGTTCAAACAATGGGAAGGGCAGCAAGACATATTGATTCGATGGTAATTATGTACGCAGATACCGTTACAGAATCTATGAAATCAGCCATAAAAGAAGTTGAAAGACGGCGCCTTGTGCAGCTTGATTACAACAGAAAACACAATATTATTCCACGAGGTATCGTTAAAACAATTAGAGCCAAACTAATTGAGCAACAAAAAGAAGATGAAGACTTTTGGGATAATTTAGAAAGAAAAGAAGTGCTTCTGCCAGATGATAAAGAACACCTTATTAAAAAATTGAGAAAAGAAATGACTAAAGCTGCCAAAGACCTGGATTTTGAGAAAGCTGCAAGCATTCGAGATAAAATAAAAGCTTTCAAAAACTGCTAATGTTTTTAATGTGTTCTATTTTTTCTACAATATTATTCTGTGTTAAGCTTACAGAAATAGCGTCAATCCGCATAGTATCAGGAAGATTGCGATGAGTCATTTTGTAATACTCTGCCGTTTTTATAAGAGTTTTTAATTTCCAAAGAGTAATTCCCTCAAGTGGATTGCCAAAACTGTTGGATCTTCTTGTCTTTACTTCTACAAAAACCAATGCTTTTTCTTTCAAAGACGCGTCTATAGCCACAATATCTATTTCGCCATATCGTTTTCTAAAATTTCTTGTGAGTATGTGGAACTTGTTTCTTTTAAGGTATAGGGAGGCTTTCTCTTCCCCTAATTTGGCAGTTGGATTAGATATTTTCATCTAGAAGCGATATTAAGATTGTATAATTTTGCTCTTCTTATTCTTTTTTTGGGCTTTTCTTTTATTTCGATTTTTACTAAATTCAAAGATTTAACAGGCCAGATTTTTTCCACCCAAACACCACCGCTACTTAATTTTCTTACTCTAAAAGTTTTGTTTTCTCCCCTTCCTCTTATTCCAATAACTGTTCCTTTAAAAACTTGTGTCCTTGTTTTTACTTGAGTTTTATCAGTCTTCTTGCTAGATATTGGACTTTCGGTTTCTTTCACCTTTTCAAAGACACTTATAGTGTCTCCGGGTTTAAAATTAATATCAGTAATCATGGTTAATGCTATTATACGAAAGAGACATCAATTTCTCAACTACAAGCTTCTATAAATCCCAAAAACATCGGATGAGGCGTAAGAGGTTTGCTTTTATATTCTGGATGGCCTTGTGTTCCAAGATAAAATGGATGAATTTTTGTAGGAAGCTCTATTATTTCTGCTAATTTTTCCTCCACTGATCTTGCGGATATTATTAATCCTGCTTTCTCAAAACTTTGGGTATATTTGTCATTAAATTCGTATCTGTGTCTATGTCTCTCGCTTGTCAATCTTTTTGATTTGTCTATAAATGCATCATATTTTTCATAAAGCTCAAAAGCTATTGTTTTTGATTTAACTATTGCATGCCATGCTCCAAGCCTCATTGTACCACCATAGGCTCTATTTTTCATAAACTGCTTTTGTTTTGGCATAAGATGAATCACAGGGTGTTTGGTTTTTGTGTCATTTTCTGTAGAATTAGCATCTTTCCAGCCTAAAACGTCTCTGGCATATGCTACAACTGCAAGCTGCATTCCATAGCAAAGCCCCAGGTAAGGAATTTTTTTAAGTCTTGCATAGGATGCGGCTTTTATCATTCCCTCTGCTCCTCTTTCTCCCCAGCCTATAGGCACAATGATACCATTTGGTTTGCCAATAATTCTTTCAATAGATTCGTTTCGTTCTAGTTTTTCTGCAGCAATCCAGCGAGTTTTAGCCTCGATACCTAGCTGCCAGCTCGCATGATCTATTGCGTCAAAAAGCGCTGCATATGAGTCTCTTAATTGATAGTCTCCTGTACCAAAATACTTGCCTACAATTGCAATCTCTATTTTCTTGCTTTTCTTTTTGGTGATTGTGTTAACCAACTTTTCCCATCTGGTAAGATTGGTTGACTTGTAAGGCAGATTAAATTTTTGCAAAATTCTTCTCTCAAAATCCTGCTTGTGAAGCACCAAAGGTACTTCATAGACACTTGTCAAATCAGGATTTGAAATGATGTCTTCTGGCTGCATATTGCAAAAAAGTGCAAATCTATCTTTTCTTCTTTGATCCAAATATTTTTCAGAGCGTGCAATAATAAAGTCTGGTTGAATGCCCATTGAGTTAAGAGTCCTAACCGAAAGTTGGGTTGGTTTGGTTTTGGGTTCTCCAAGATGAGTAGGCGTTGGCACATAGCTTACATGAACATGCAAAACATCTGTTCTTTGTTTAAGTGTCATTATTCTTGCAGTTTCGTAGTAAAGAATATTTTGGTACTCTCCTGCTGTTCCACCGAGTTCAATTATCACAATATCGGCTTTTTTTTCTTTTCCAAGAGAAGCAATTCTTTTTATGATCTCATCTGTTATGTAAGGAATTGCCTCTACGTCTTCTCCATCGTATTCAAATCTTCGTTCTTTATCAATTACAGTCTTATAAATCTGTCCCATGGTAACGAAATTTTGTTTGCCCATGTCCTCATCCAAAAACTTCTCGTAACTGCCAATGTCCATGTCTGCCTCTGTTCCGTCTTCGCATAAGTATGGATCGCCATGTTCGATAGGATTTATGGTGCCAGCATCCATATTTAGATAATTTTCAAATTTTATTGGAGCGACCTTGTAACCTGCAGATTTAAGAAGAAGCGCTATTGCGGCAACTGTTGTGCCTTTGCCAATTCCAGAAATAACTCCTCCTGATACAAAAATATACTTTGCGTGCACGATTTATATTAGCAAAGTTA
>CAZPZA010000003.1:0-23497 GCA_964590985.1 uncultured Gammaproteobacteria bacterium | reverse complement strand
CCTCCTTTTAGAAAAGACGTTTTGCAAAAAATGTCAGGCGGAGACAGAAGAAGAAAAGACAAGCTCTTGGATAAGCAAAAAAAAGGAAAATCCCGTCTTCTTTCTCACGCAAAAATCTCCATCCCCCAAGAAGCCCTGCTTTCGATGATAGAAGGCAGTTAAATATTAGTTATCTAGGCTATTGTGCCTTTTAGGTAGTAATCGCATAGAATAGATCATAGATATGGTGCAAGAATCAGAGCTTAATCGCTACGCGCAACAACACGTACAAGAGCGTGAGAGAGAGTTTCAAGAGACTAAAGACCGACAAGATAAGACGTTGGGTGAATTTCGAACGCAAGGCGTATGGAGACTTTTCAATCAAGCAGTTGGACAGGAAATGATTGTAACCTATCGACAACTAAATTTTCTAAGTTCTCTTGAGAGTGACAGCGAAGAGGTGTTTGATCTTGCATCGGGACAACAGCTGACACATGATACAGGGAGGTACAGCAGGAGCGTAGGTGTCTGGAGTGGCTATATCCCGAGCTCTTTTGTTATGCCAAGAAAACTCTTTTCGTTTAGGCTAAATTTATATATGCTTTTTAGTAAAATAAATGATTCGTCTATTCTTTTACCTAGGCGTATTCGAATGGTGAGAGGTATATCTGAGCCTACAAGTTATGTCCATCTTCTATACACAAAGGAGAGGGATTTAGTTTTGGCGGGCGACGATGTTGAATATATAGGTCAATTACCTAAAGATAATTATGAAAAGGAAGTCTTAAAGGAGAGCGTACTGAGGGCATTTAATAATCCCGCCCATGATCAATATCTGTATTCTTAATTGTGACTTCTGCGCCTGAAAGGTGCAATATCCTCGAAGTTATAATTTTCGCTAGTGTAAACCCCACTTTGATCTCTAAGCTATCGTCTTATTTAAGCCATGGCATAATTAGCACGATGACGACTGCTCTTACGAAGCGCAAGAATTTAACACCTTCCATTGAGAATATCACTGAGGATCACCAGGCTAGAGACGGTTGTAAGTGTTCACAAATTCGGTAACGAAGTTTTCTTGTTTTATTTTAATTCTCGTAGACTATACTGCGGTACTATAACTAGGGGATGGACGGTCTAAGATTTACTCCTTGGAGATCTAAAATAGGTATAGCTTACTATTTACCGTCTGTAGATCCGTACTCCGACAGTGGAATAACTTTGATCTCCTTATCTTTGCCTTGATGTTTTGGGTTATCGGTAACCAAAGTGGCATTTTCCTGATGAGCGAGTGCTATAAAACTTGCGTCATAGTAAGTAATTTTAGCTTCTTGAGCTATTTTGTAAGTCTGATTTGCAGATTGTTCTGATTGAATAATAAACTGGATCGGTAGTAAATAAAATGTGGCAAGAGGAATTTTGGCTTGATCTGCAGATAATTTTTTGCCAAAGAGTAAAGCATTTCCTACTTCATATTTTGTAAGTTCAGGAGCATAAAGTGTAACAATATTATTTTTAACATCTTCTAAGATTTTAGCCGCTTGATCAAGATATTTTTCATCTTCCTTATGTAACCATTTGATTATTACCGAAGAATCAATAACAAGCTTCTTCATTAGTGGCGATACCTATCCTCTGCTATAAATTTAGATAGACTACCTCTTCCTTTTCCTTTTAGGCTTCTTGATTTTTTGATACCTTTCCAGATCCTATCCCAATCAACCTCTTTTTGAGAACGGTGAGGACGGATAACAATTTCATTAGGATGCATAATTGAAATAGACACAGCAGACAAAGGACTTGCCCAGCCCACAGCCTTACGAATTGTTTCAGGGATAGTGAGTTGACCTCTATTACGAATAATGCTAGTTGTATGTAATCTTATATTATCAGAATATCAGAATTTCTGATTGATGTCAAGCGGACAAAAGAATTTAGAAAAGACGTTTTGGCAAATATGCTTCATTCCAAAATCTCCATCCCCCAAGAAGCCATTATTTCTATTATAGAGAACAATTAGGTCAACATTAGGTAGCGAAGCTGTTGCACAGCTTTAAGGTGCAGGGGTGCAAGTATAAAATTTGAGGCTAATTTTTTTTGAAAATCGCGTAAACTTGCAGGCTAAAGAATGAAAAAGAGAACGCCTCCGATTATGGCTAGTATCAAGCCTGCAATGCCAATTCCGATTAGATTGTCTCTTGGACCGGTTGGCTCGATAGTTGGAACAGGAGTTGTTGCCACAATTTCTGCTGGAGTAGGTGTTGGTTCTTCAGTAGGAGTTGGTTCCTTACCGTCACTTGGAATAGGTGTTACTTGTGTTAAGTCGGCTGTTGGAGAAGGTATAGGATCAGGTTTTTGAGTAGGAGCGGGAATCACAGTAGGCGTAACACCAGGAGGAAGAGTAGGTGTAGGGGTTGGTATTGGAGGAGGAGCCGTTGTTGCAGCTACAGCAACTATTGCAGGCGATTTTTGTGCTATTACATTTTCGCCTGCTTCATCTGCTGTAGCAACAGATAAGACTTGTGTCCCTTCGGCAAACGCTATTTGAGTAGAAGTGGTTTTAGCAAGTGCTTTAAAACTAATCTCTGCAACCTTGGTTGGTGTTTGTATAACTTTTGCTGGATCAGCGCCTACAGAAAGAGTGGTCAAGATAGAACGAGGGATATATGTTGGCTCATCCAGCGTAACTGGGAAAGCCTGGGAGTTAACAACAAGTCCTGCCTCATCGGTAGACAGTATTTGCGGATCGTAGTTTATAACTAATTTGACAAAGGAAATTTGATTTGGGGGTTTTCCAAATGTAGGATCTAGTAAAATATCAAATTTTACCGTTTGTCCAACTTCAATTTGTGCCTTTTCTGGGTTAAAAGAAAGACGTGTTGAAGCCACAGCAAAGGTTTTTGTTGCTCTCTGTTGTTGAAGTATATAAACCGAAAGAGGTATAGCAGTCAGTATAATGACGATGAAGCCCAATAAAAACATTTTTTTTGCAAAGAAGGACATATTTTTTATACCAGATTTATCGTATATAAGAAAATAGCTCGTGTCAACCCCAATTGAATCGAATTGGTGGTATTTACACTATAGGGTATGTCAAACGACATTATTGTAAGAAGTTCTACATTGAAGAACCACGAAGCAATCCCTTTCTAATGCGGACAACACAGAGATTGGGGACTTGACAAGGTGTTAGCACTCATGGTATAGTAGTGCTAAATATTATGCATGATTTAACTCAAAGACAAGTAGAAATTCTAAAAAGTCTAATCGAGGAATATATAGAAACAGCAGAGCCTGTGGGATCAGACACTCTAGAGAAAAAATACAGCTTAAGTGCCTCTCCTGCCACCATAAGAAATGAAATGGTGGCTCTCACTAAGAAAGGATATATCAGAAAAACTCATATATCATCTGGCAGAGTTCCAACTCCTATGGGCATGAAATTCTACGTAAAACAGCTTATGAAAGAAAAAGATTTATCTGTTACAGAGGAGGTAGCTGTTAAAGAAAGCCTTTGGGATTTTAGAAACAGACAACAGCTTTTTTTGCGAGAGCTTACAAAGTCCTTGGCAGATAAAACCCGTGCATTGGCTCTTGTTTCCACAAATGATGGAGACATATACTCCGCAGGATACGCCAACATCTTGGACATGCCAGAGTTTTATGATATAGACGTTACAAAGAGTCTTTTAGCAACCATTGATGAATTTGATTATTTTAGAAATCTCTGTGCGCAAGTTATAGGTGATGAGGATGTTTATATACTGATGGGAGATGAATTGGGACCAAAATTATCTGGTGCATACGGGTTTGTTTTTACTAGATTTAGAACCCAAATGGATAAAGATGGTGAGGTGGGAGTAATAGGCCCTGCAAGATTAAATTATACAAATATTGTCCCAACAGTTAGATATTTTGGTAATTTGATTGAAGAGGTAGCGCAAGGATGGTAGTAATGAATATCAAAAATCAAAAATCAAAAATCAAAAATAGCGATGGATAAGAATGATAAACTCAAAACTCAAAAGCATGCCTTAAGCGAAGCCGAAGGGTCAAAAATCAGAACTGACGACGAAGAGAAATTAGATGGTGAAAAGATAGATGAATTGAAGAAAACGGTTGAGGAGCTTGAAGATAAGTACAAGAGGGCGTTGGCGGATTATCAAAACCTTGAAAAAAGAGTAGCGGAAGAGAAAAAAGAGTTAATAAGAAGGGCAAATAAAGATCTTCTCTTGCGTTTGCTGCCAGTTTTGGATACACTAATACAGGCAGCAAAACACAGTAAAGATGAGGGTGTTGCTTTAAGCGTCCAACAGTTTTTAGACACACTAAAGATTGAAGGTGTGGAAAAAATTGAAGTAAAGGACAAGAAGTTTGATCCACATCTAATGGAGTGTATAGAAACCATTAAAGTGGATTCGAATAAAGAGGAGGGAAAAGTTTTAAGGGAACACAGAACCGGCTATACCTTATTTAAAGATATATTGCTAAGACCGGCTCAAGTTGGAGTAGGAAAAGTGAGAGTAGAAAAAGAGGAAGAAGAAAAAGCAAAAGAACAATTGGAAAAAGGAGACTACATGTAGGAAAATTCGAAATTCGAATATCGAAATTCGAAACAAATTCGAATTTTGAGATTCGAATTTAGTTTTAGGTTATGGGAAAAATAATTGGTATTGATTTAGGCACTACAAATTCGTGCGTGGCTGTTATGGAGGGTGGATCTCCTAAGGTAATTTATTCCGCGGAAGGAAGAAATGTTATTCCTTCTGTGGTTGATCCAATCTCGCATGTTGTTGGAGATGTAGCAAAACGCCAGTTGGTTCTAAAACCCAAAAGAACCATTTTTTCTATAAAAAGATTAATGGGGCGGAAATTCAGCGATCCATCTGTACAGTTTGATATGAAATGGCTTCCTTATAGTATTAAAGCAGGTCGGGATGGAATGGCAGTAGTTGAGGTGGAGGGTCGCACTTTTACTCCCCAGGAAATATCAGCCCAGATTTTACAAAAAATTAAGCAAGATGCAGAAAGCTATTTAGGCGGAAAGGTGACACAGGCTGTTATTACAGTTCCGGCATATTTTGATGATTCTCAAAGACAAGCTACAAAGCAAGCAGGAGAAATTGCAGGACTTGAGGTTCTTCGTATTATCAATGAGCCTACAGCGTCAGCGTTGGCTTATGGACTGGATAAAAAGAATGCCCACACAATTGCTATATACGATTTAGGAGGAGGGACTTTTGACATCTCTGTTTTGGAATTAGGAGAAGGAGTCTATGAAGTAAAATCTACTAATGGAGATACTCATCTCGGAGGAGATGACTTTGATCAAAGAATTATCAATCATATTGCAGACGAATTCAAAAAAGAGCATGATATTGATTTGCGCAAAGACCCGCAGGCTTTGCAAAGGCTTAGAGAAGCGGCAGAAAAAGCAAAAATCGAGCTTTCAAGCGCGCAAGAGGCTCAAATTAACCAGCCGTTTATTACACAGGGCAAAGACGGTCCGCTTCATCTGACCATGACTCTAACTCGGCCCAAGCTTGAGCAATTAGTGGACGGTCTTGTTCAGAAAACAATTCCGCCTGTTGAGCAAGCATTAAAAGACGCTGGCATATCTTCCGTGGATGTTGATGAGGTAGTTTTGGTTGGCGGAATGACTCGGATGCCAAAGGTAATAGAGACAGTTAGTAAGTTCTTCAAAAAAGAACCAAATAAGTCGGTTAATCCAGACGAAGTAGTAGCAGTTGGCGCATCAGTGCAGGGAGGTGTTTTGGGCGGAGAAGTAAAGGATGTATTGCTTTTGGATGTAACCCCTCTGACTTTAGGCATAGAAACATTAGGTGGTGTAGCAACGCCTCTTATTTCCAGAAATACCACTATTCCAACTTCGAAATCCCAGATCTTTTCAACTGCAGCAGACAACCAGACGCAAGTGGAAATAAATGTTTTGCAGGGCGAGCGTCCAATGGCTTCTGACAACAAGTCCTTGGGCAGATTTATATTAGACGGAATTCCGCCAGCTCCTCGTGGCGTTCCTCAAATAGAGGTTGCATTTGACATAGACGCAAACGGAATTTTAAATGTAAAAGCTACAGACAAAGCAACAGGCAAAGAACAAAGCATCAGAATTACTGGTTCCACTGGTCTTACCAAAGAAGAAGTGGAGAAAATGACCAAAGAAGCAGAACTTCATGCTCAAGAAGACACAGAGAAAAAAGCAAAAATAGAAGCAAAAAATGCAGCCGATTCTCTTGTCTTTACAGCCGAGAAAACATTGAAAGACGGTGGAGACAAAATAAGTGCGGATGTTAAAAAAGAGGTTGAAGATAAAATATCATCTCTTAAGGCGATCCTTCAAACAGGAACAAAAGAAGATTTGGAGGCAAAGACAAAAGACCTTTCCGATAGCCTTCAGAAAGCAGGACAGGCAATGTATCAAAGTCAGAAGACGGAAGACGGAGGACAGAAGACGGAAAAAGCAGAAGAGACAGAGGGGACACGAGGGACCGCGTCAGACGCGGCTGGGGCAGCGTCAGACACGGGAAATAGCGAGAAGAAGTCGGAAAAGTCCTCCTCCGCTAATTCGGCGGAAAAGACGGTTGAGGGAGAAGTAGTAGAATAAGATATCATGGTTGTCATGCTGAATTTATCTTGCCTGTCGGCAGACAGGTTTCAGCATCCCACGTGGAAAAATCCGAATACCAAAATTCGAAATACGAAACCGCGTCAGACGCGGCGAAACAATTTTCAAAATTCAAATTTTCAAAATTCTAAACTAAATCAAACTTGGCATAAATAGTTTTTATAATTTGTATTTTGGTCATTTAGATTTGTTTCGAATTTCGATATTCGAATTTCGAATTTATATCTAGAGATTCTGTAATAAGTTCAGGATGACACCAAAGAAAGATGAGCGCGGTAAAGCGCTTTTTTGGTATAATGGGGTGTTTATGTGCGGAATATTTGGTTATGTTGGTAAGCAAAATAATGCTGCCCAGATTGTGTTTGAAGGGCTAAAGCTTTTAGAGTATAGAGGCTATGATTCGTGGGGAATAGCAACGAAAGTCAAAAGTCAAAAGTCAAAAGTCAAAACTACGAAGGAAAAAAATGGGTTTGTTGTTGAGAGGCGTGTTGGTAAGATTGGAGATAGAACTCTTAGTTCTAAAGTCCTCGCTAACTCTCACTTGGCAGTTGGTCATACTAGGTGGGCTACGCACGGAGGGGTGAGCGTTGCTAATGCTCATCCCCATTTGGATTGCAGAAAACAAATTGCAGTGGTTCACAATGGCATTATTGAAAATTTTCAGGAGTTGAGAAAAGATCTTATTAAAAAAGGCCACAAATTTAGATCGCAAACAGATACAGAAGTCGTACCTCATTTGATTGAAGAAAACTACAATGCCGCTTTGGTCAAGGAAAAGAGTTTTACATCAGCAGTTCGACAGGCATTCAACAAATTAAAAGGACTTAACGCTATAGTTGTTGCTTATTCTCCATCATCAAAGATAGTTGCTGCAAAAACTGGTTCGCCATTGGTGGTTGGTATTGGGGATGGAGAACTTTTTGTCGCTTCCGATGCACCAGGAATTCTAAAACATACCAGAAAAGCATTATTTTTAGAAGATAATCAGATGGTAATTCTCGGAAAAGATATTAAGCTGATTAGCCTTCCTAAAGGGAAAGAAGTAAAACCAAAATTTCAGATACTTGATTGGAAATTCAATCAGGTAGAAAAAGGGGGGTTTGCGCATTTCCTTCTCAAAGAGATTTATGAACAACCAGCGGTACTTGAAAATATTGCATTATATTATGATGATTCAGTGGGTAAGCTAGCAGCTCTTATTGATAAGGCTTTTGGTACATTTATGCTTGGATGTGGTACTGCATCTTACGCAGCTCTTGCTGGAACCTACCTTTTTTCAAGGATTGCAAAAAAACATGTAAACTTTTCTATTGGTTCGGAATTTAAATATTTAGAAGATTATCTAACACCACGAAGTTTGTTAATAGCTATCTCGCAAAGCGGAGAAACAATCGATGTAGTAGAGCCAGTTGAGGCTGCAAAGAAGAAAGGCTGTAAGATTGCAGCAATACTTAATGTTTTGGGGTCAACGCTTTACCGTCAGTCAGATTACAAAATTCTTTTAGGTGCTGGTCCTGAAAAAGCGGTTGTAGGAACAAAAAGTTTTATTGCTATGATTGCCGTATTACTTTTATGTGCCTGTACGCTTGCTAAAATGAAGAAAAAAGGTAAACTTCTTTTGAAAGAAAGCGCAAAAGGCGTTCGGCTAATATTACGTGAAGATTTTGTCAACAAGATCAAAAGATTAGCAGAAGATCTGAAAAAGCAAAAACATATCTACGTCTTAGGTAGAGGTTTGTCTTACGCCACAGCCCTTGAGGCAACACTTAAACTTAAAGAAACAAGCTGCATTCACGCGGAAGGATTTGCAGGCGGTGAGCTTAAGCATGGCGTTATTGCTCTTATTGAAAATGGAACTCCTTGCATTATTATCGCACCCAATGATGAAACGTACAATGATATTATTTCAAATGCCCAAGAAGTAAAAGTAAGGGGTGCATTTATCATTGGCATAGGACCTAAAGATAATCCTGTATTTGATAGATTTTTGCCAACTAGTGATATAAAAGATGCCACAATTATTCCGCAAGTTGTTGTTGCGCAACTTCTTGCTTATTACCTTGCATTAGCGCGTGGCATTGCCGATCCAGATAAACCACGAAATTTAGCAAAGAGCGTGACTGTAAAGTAAAGGAAGATGCTATGGCAGACAATAGAGATTATTATCAAATTTTAGGAATTTCTAAAAATGCAACAGAGGATGAGATTAAAAAAGCGTATAGAAAACTTGCGCTCACCTATCATCCAGATCGAAATAAGTCCAAAGAAGCAGAGGTAAAATTTAAAGAAGTAACTAAGGCATATGAAGTGTTGTCCGATCCACAGAAAAGGCAGGCTTACAATCAGTTTGGTCACGCTGCTTTTGAGCAAGGTGCTGGATCCGGCTTCGCCGGACAGGGGCCATTTGGAGGTTTTGGCCAACAATCGGGCAGACAGGGTCCATTTACTTACACTTATACAACTTCTGGTCAGCCAGGGGAAGGTTTTGAGTTTGATTTCGGAGGATTTTCCGATCCTTTTGAGATTTTTGAGCAATTTTTCGGTGGGTCACCATTTAGCGCCCGCAAGAGACGTCCCACCTATTCTTTAAGCATTAGTTTTATGGAGGCAGTGCATGGAACTCAAAAACGAGTAACTATTGATGGAAAAACGCAAAATATAAAAATACCAAGAGGAGTAGATGATGGCGCAAGAGTCCGTTTTGGAGAATACGATATAGTTTTGGACGTTGCTGCGGATCCAAGATTTAGACGAGAAGGATACGATATTATAGTTGATAAAAGCATTTCATTTGTGCAGGCAGTGTTGGGAGATGAGGTAGATATACCAACAATTGATGGAGATGTAAATATTAGAATTCCTTCTGGGACAGAGTCTGGAGCTGTTATAAGGCTTCGGGGGAAAGGTGTTTATTATGTTCGGGGACATGGCCGAGGAGACGAATATGTTCGAATAAAAATAACCATTCCAAAGAATCTAACCAAGCGACAAAAAGAGATTTTGAGGGAATTTGAAGAAGAAGGCAACAACAGAAGAAGCTGGTTTTGACACATATTCTCATCCTTGCTTGCAATTTTTTGTTTAACTTAATACACTAATTGCGTGATAAGTTTTTACCTAAGGCTTCCTTTAATTTTTCTCAAATTTTGGTTTGTAGAGGCACCGGCGGGTTTTATTTCATATTTTTCGTCTTTAAACAAACTTTTCTTACAGCTATTTTCTCTACCATTAGTGCTTAAAACTTATTTTAAGCCCTGGAAAAATGAATACAGAAAAGGATTGGTGGCAACAGCTGTTCTTATTGGTGTTGTCATAAAAACTGGTGTTATTTTTGCGGATTTGATTTTACTGTTTTTGCTGTTGGTTGTTGAGGCGATCTTGGTTTTGGGTTTTATAATGTGGCCAGTGGCAACCCTTGGATTATTGTTTAGATAGCTATGCTTGATTACGCAAGATTTTACTATTTATATAATTCTGTTTTTACTAAGGCAGCAAGAATAATAATCTTTGTGGCTTTGGGAATAGCGGTACTAAGTTTTACTCTAAAACAAGAATCTTTTAATACTTCCCTTTTTCTTTTTTCAATATTTCTTATGTTTGAGACTTTTTTTCATTTTAAGTTGGCAAAAGTTGCACCAAAAAAAATAACCAAAGTTACAAAAGACAATCTTCCAATACTAGAATCATTTACACTTGAGGCAATTAAACCTTTTGTTGATGATGGCTCTATAGAAAAAACGATAAAATTTCTACTCAATAAAATGCAGGTGGTCTTTATCCTAGAAAAAGCAAGCATAGACAAGAAGGAGATTGGTTTTGTGGATATTGATAAAAATACTCTTGCAGAAGCTTCTTTCCAAACGGCACAAAAGCTCAATGCCAGATATGTAACAACGATGGATGTTTTAGCTAGTTATCTTCTGCTTTTGGAAGGAACAACAAAGTTATTATTCAATAAAAATCTCAAAAAAGACGATCTTCTAAATATTTTGTATTGGGCTCGAAACGCCAATCCTGGGGAGGAGAAAAAAGGGCAAAAGACAGTGTTTTGGGGCAAAGGAGTTGGAGAAGATTGGATTACTGGATGGACTCCAGAAACAGAGAAATACGTATGGGACATAACTTCCGATGTATTAGCGCAAAAACCGTTTCTTTTAGGACGAAAAGAAGAATATAAACAGGTAAAAGAGGCGATGTATAGAGGGAAAAGCGTAATTTTAGTAGGAGAGCCAGGAAGCGGAAAAACAGCTCTTATGCACGCCTTAGCATATGAAAGTTTTGTTGGAAGTCTCAAAGGAACTCTTTATCATCAAAGGGTTTTTCAGCTTCTTGTAGATGCTCTAATTGCTGGAGCGAAAAACCAAGGAGAGCTTGAAGAAAGAGTTGATTCTATAATTGAAGAGGTTGCCCATGCAAACAATATAATTATTTTTATACCAAATATTGAAAATATTTTAGGTTCTGCAACTTTTGGTCTTGATCTTTCCGGAGTTTTGATCCCATATCTTAAACGACACTTTATTAGAATAATTTCTACCGCTACTCCTGCATCTTTTAAGAAATTTGTTGAGCCAGAAGGTAGTCTTTTAGACGTCTTCGAAATTGTAAGATTTGAGGAATCAGATAAAGACATTGCGCTTAAAATGCTTCTTGAGAGAACTCTTCAAATAGAGAAGAAAAATCATGTCACCATTTCTTATAAAGCAGTGATTGAAGCATTTGACTTGTCGAGAGATTACCTGCCAAGCAGAGTAAAACCAGGATCAACTGTGAGGCTTTTGGAAGATACTGTAGCAGAAGTTGTTATGAGTGGCAGAAGAAACATTCAGGCGCAAGATGTTAAAAATAAAGTTAGATCTAAAACAAAAATTCCAGTTGGCGAGCCAGATGTTAAAGAAAAAGAATTGCTTTTGCACTTGGAAGATAAGATGCACAAATTTATTATTGATCAAAAAGACGCTATTTTGGCAGTTTCTGAAGGTTTAAGAAGAATAAGAGCAGAATTGTCTGAAAGAAAAAAGCCCATATCGTTTTTGTTTTTGGGTCCAACTGGAGTTGGTAAAACACTAACTGCCAAAACATTTTCGTCTTTATATTTTGGAGAGGATAGAATGATTAGAGTGGACATGAGCGAATACGGAGCAACAGACAGCGCTAAACGATTGTTAGGAGGCTTACCAGATGAAGAGGGTTTTACAGACAAAGTTTACAATCAACCTTTTTCGTCTATTCTTCTTGATGAGTTTGAGAAGGGAGCGACAAACGTTATTGATTTATTTTTGCAAGTTCTTCAAGACGGTAGGTTAACCGACAACAAAGGCAAAACGGTTTCTTTTGTTAACACAATTATAACGGCTACTTCCAATGCGGGATCGGAGTTTATAAGAGAAGAGTTAGAAAAAGGAGCTGTGGTGGATAAGGCTTTTAGGGCTAAGCTTTTGGATTTTTTGCAAGAAAAAGGTATTTTTAAGCCAGAACTTTTAAACAGGTTCGATGATATTATCGTCTTTAAACCTTTGGGTATGGAAGAGGTAGACAAGATTACCCGATTGATGCTTGAGGATCTCTCCAAAAAATTGCTGGAGAAAGATATTGTTGTTAGTTTTGATGACAAAATAGTTGCAAAGATTGTTAAAGAAGGATTTGACAAAGAATTTGGCGCTCGGCCAATTCGTCGTTTTATTCAAGACAATATAGAAGACTTAATTGCAAAAAAGATATTAAAGGACGAAATAAAAAGAGGCAATAAAATTGCATTTTCTGTAGATAATGCCAACACAATCACAGTTGGGGTTTCCTAAACAAAAATCTCATAGATTACGAGGCGCATTCGTTGAAGGCTCGTATTTGACTGTTGTACTTATCAACTAAACCCTTTGTTTCCTCTACCAGATTGTTATATTCACTCACCAAGGCATTATATTCCTCTACTTTTTGATTGTATTCTGGACTTTGTTTTGGCTCGTATTGTTCTAGTTCTTGTTTTCTTGTCTCCAACTCGTTTTTTAATTGATTCAAACGATTTTGGTTATTTTCGATTGTTGCCAAAAGCGAGCTTTCTACTTGAGGGCATGCAGACATTGGCAATCCAAAGTGCTGTACTGCCATCCAGGTTTGCCTTCCTTCATAAGTGCCTTTTAATACCGAAACACCTATTTCTGTGTAGCGGCTATTTAGGATATTTTCTCTGTGTCCTGGGCTATCCATCCATGCCTGGACCAACACCTCATCATTCAAGAAATTTCCAAGAGCCAAATTTTCGCCAATTGTTATAAACTCGTATCCAACATCGCTTGCCAAATCAGCCACTCCTCGTCCTTCTGGTGAATCGTGAGCAAAATATTGTTTTTCAAACATATCTTTTGCCTTATTAAGGGCAGACTGATTAAGTAAGGCATTTTGAGTTAATGCAGGCAAACTATTTATCGCTCTTTGCATATTGGTAAAACTTATCACTCCTTCTGCAGTTAAGAAAGACTGAGGTGACTCTATTTTTGCGCGAAGAGGAGTGGCAGTATTAATCTGCCTTTTAATCTCTTGGGGCAATTTTTCCTCAATGACTTGTTGGATTTGGGGAATATTGCCAAATAATCTTAAATACAGA
This sequence comes from uncultured Gammaproteobacteria bacterium, assembly GCA_964590985.1. Classification (GTDB taxonomy): domain Bacteria; phylum Patescibacteriota; class Microgenomatia; order Levybacterales; family UBA12049; genus CAZPZA01. The sequence continues at coordinate 10,268 of CAZPZA010000003.1, read as the reverse complement.
TTTTGAATTGCATCTCTCCCTAAAGTTGCAAATGTTATAAGTAAGGCAAATAGAACAAAAATGATTAGTTTTAACATATTCAATATATTACCAAAATTGACATGCACAAACAAAATCGGCTATCATGGTTTTATGAGTGAAAAGATTATTGGATACACGCTTCTTTTTCTTGGACTTTTAATAATGGCTGTTTCCGCAGTAAATATATATATGGTTTTTACCAACAAAACAAAGCCTTTTGAGGTTTTTAATATAGAGTCAAACAATGATTCTCAAGCGGGATCTATTGATGTTAACGATCTTATTAAGCAGCTACAAAGCGGCAATTCCAATGCCAAAAACCCTGATATTCCCCAGCCAAAGATAGACATTCTGCCTCCAGAAGTTTTAAATCATAGTTTAAACTTGACAACCCACTTCTTTCTTATGAGTTTTGTAGTTGGCTTTGGGTATAAATTAGCAAGCTTGGGTGTTCAATTGGTTAGGCCAATCAAGGTAAAATTAAGATCTAACATTCAACAGTCGGGTCCACCCCAAACTAACCCTGTTACTTAAATTCTCTAATAACTCTGTTTGTCAAATCTACGAAGATTTGGTATACTTATCCATATTATGCCAGCAGTGCAAAGAAGTGAGTTTTTATTGGCATTAAATCAAGTTGCCCACGAGCGAGGAGTGGATGTAGATGTAGTGTTAGAAACAGTTAAAAATGCTATTCTTGCCGCATACAAAAAAGACCATGCAGGTATAGATATAAAAAACTATTCTGCAATTCTTGACAAAAATACAGGAGAAGCACGAATCCTTCTTGAAGATAAAAACGTTACTCCTCCTGGTTTTGGAAGAATTGCAGCACAAACCGCAAGACAGGTAATACTGCAAAAGATTAGAGAAAAAGAGAAAGAAGCAATAATAGCGGATTACAAATCAAGGGTGGGAACAGTAGTCAACGGAATGGTTTTGCGATTTTCAGGTCCCAATGTAATTGTGGATATTGGCAAGACAGAGGCTGTGATGCCGCCAAAAGAGCAAATACCAAACGAAAAATATCGTTTAAATCAAAGGCTGGCTGTTTATGTTGTGGAAATTAAAGAAGGACCAAGAGGAGAAGAAATAATTGTTTCACGATCAAGCCCAGAGCTTTTAGTAGGACTCTTTAAAAGAGAAGTGCCAGAAGTTTCTAAAGGGAGTGTGGTTATCAAAGATGTTGCACGAGATGCCGGCGGTCGAAGCAAGATTGCAGTTTACTCTAATCAGAGAGGCATTGATCCTGTAGGAAGCTGTGTTGGGCAAAAAGGAGTAAGGGTCCAGGCTATAATTCAAGAATTTAACGGACTTGAAAAAATTGACATTATTCAATGGTCTGATGACCACAAGGACTATATTCTGCAAGCATTGTCTCCTGTAAAAAATCCTAAAGTAGAAGTGAATACGGAGAAAAAAGTGGCTAATGTATTTGTTCCAGAGGACGAACTCTCGCTTGCAATTGGAAGAGAAGGGCAAAACGTTAGATTGGCATCTAAACTTACAGGATATAGGATTGAAATAGAGGCAGATAAAACCAAATCCGAGGAATCAAAAGGTGAAAAAGTATCAAAAGTATCAAAAGTATCAAAAGGAGAAGCCAGAGAAGAGATTAAGAAGATCTCATCTAGTGGAATTTCAAAGAATAAACAAATAAAGGCAGAAGAGAAAAAAGAAAAGCAAAAGAACTAATTTTTAATTTTCAATTTTTAATGAATTTTCATTTAGTTAATTTTCAAATTTATATTTCATTGAAAATTTCAAATTTCAAATTGAAAATTGTCAATCTATGGTTAAGAAAAGCACGACGGATAAAACATCTACAAAAACATCTCGTTTTCACCCCCCAGTCGTTGTAGTTTTGGGTCATGTTGATCACGGAAAAACCACTCTTCTTGACGCAATACGAAAAACCAACATAGCAGATCGTGAGTCTGGAGGAATTACCCAAAAGATCGGAGCCTCGACAATAGATTTTTTAAGCGATGGCAAACAAAAAAGAATTACTTTTATAGATACTCCGGGACACGAAGCTTTTATAAAAATGCGAAGTCGTGGAGCTCAAGCTGGAGATTTGGCGCTTCTGGTTGTCTCATCAGTAGATGGAGTAATGCCTCAAACCAAAGAAAGTATAGAACTTTTAAAGACAGCGCAAACGCCATTTATATGTGTTTTGACGAAATCAGATCTTCCTGACAAAAATCCCAAAAGGGTTAAGCAGCAGCTTGTTAAAGAAGGAGTTATGCTTGAGGAATTTGCCGGAGATGTTCCTGTAATTGAGGTCTCTGCCAAAACCAATACAAATATAAAAGAGTTATTAGATCTTATTTTGCTTGTATTTGAATTAAAGGCTGATGAGCTAAATGTTTCAGAAGAGGGAGAATTTAAGGCTATTGTAATTGAATCAAGACTTGATCCAAAGGCAGGACCTAAGGCAACAATAGTAGTTAAAAACGGTTCTGTTTCCCAAGGAGAAGAAATAATAGCTGATGGGGAAAAAGCAAAAATAAGAAGTATGGTAAATGACAGAAACGAAAGATGTAACAAAGCAACAATTGGAGATGCTGTAGAGATTTTGGGATTTGAAAAGGTTCCGCAAGTTGGAAGCGTTGTCAAAAAGAAAACATTAAAGGACTTCTTTTTGCAACCTCAACCAAAGGGTAATCTGAAACAAAAGACGCTAAATGATATGTTGAGTGATCAAGGAGACAAAAAAAGCATGCTTTCTCTAGTTCTTTGTGCTGATGCTTTGGGTTCTCTTGAGGCAATTATTAATTCTTTGCCCCAAGAAGTAAACATAGTTTTGCAAAAAACAGGAGAGATAACGCCATCTGATATTTTGTTTGCCAAATCCGTTGGCGCAATAGCTATAGGGTATAACATAAAAGTACGAGACGAAATCTCAAGGTTGGCAGCTACAGAAAAAGTCTTATTTAAAAACTATAATCTAATTTACGAGCTTCTAGACGAGATAAAAAATGTTATAAAAGGCAAAAAACTAAAAGTAGAGGAAGAAATCTTTGGTAAAGCACAAGTTTTGGCATCTTTTCCGTTTGAGAAGACCAAAGTTTTGGGAATAAGAGTTTTGGAAGGAAGAGTTGCAAAAGGAGATAGAGTAAGGCTCTTAAGGGGAGACGTGGTTCTAGGAGAAAGTACAATCTCATCTCTTAGAAGCGGAAAAGAGGTAGTTTCCAAAATAGAAAAAGGAAAAGAAGCGGGAATAATTCTTGCCCCTTTTCTTGACTTTGCAATAGGCGATGTGTTAATATTCATGCCACAAGTTTCTCCCTAGTATGAAAAGTCCATACAGTGTCTCTTTGGAAAAAGTAAGAGAGTTGGTAAATGACAATGACAACATAGGGATTATAGTGAAAAAAAATCCTGGCGTAGATGATATGGGGGGAGCGCTTTCTTTGTATTTAAGCTTTGTGGGGAGCGGCAAAAAAGCATCTATTGTTTGCCCCTCGCCTCCTTTAGTTGAAGTTTCTTCTCTTGTAGGGATAGATAAAGTAAGGAGCAGCTTTGATGCTTTTAAATCAGGGGATCTAACTGTTTCTTTTCCATACAAAGAAGGAGAAATAGAGAAAATTTCCTATACCTTGGAAGACGGATTTTTAAACATATTGGTTAAGGCAGGAGAAGAAGGGTTATCTTTTAACGAAGAGAGCATACAATTCAAAAGAGGAGAAAGTACAGAAAAGGTCATCTTTACGATTGGAATTACGCGAGTTTCAGAAGTCAATAATATTATTGATATGGATTTACTAAAAGACACAAAAATAGTAAATATAGATAACAAAACAGAAAATCAGGAATATGGAGATATTGTTTTGGTTTCTAAAGACTACTCATCTATTTCCGAACAAGTAACCTTTATTATCTTATCTTTAGGCCTCAAGCTAGATATTGATATAGCTCAAAATCTAATGTCTGCAATACAGTCTGCAACAGATAATTTTCAAAGTCCAGAAACTAGTGCATTGGCTTTTGAGATGGCGGCTATTCTTATGAAAAGAGGTGCTACAAGAAAAATGTCCACAACAAGAAGAATGCCCAAGGAGGAAGACAGAGATTCTTCGTTTTTCTCTAAATTTGCACAAAAGGCAAAAGAAGAAGACAAAAAAGAAGACGAAGAAACTGCGCCATCTGATTGGCTAGCACCAAAAATCTACAAAGGATCTACTACGGTATAGAAAGTTTAGTTTTAAGTATGGTAAAAGAAGGTGCCTCAGCCTCCAAAATATCAATGTGAACACTGCGATAAGGTCTATACTAAATTAAGCAATGCTCAAAAATGCGAATCAAAAGGCTTACCGAAGTTTAAATACAATATTGGAGATGAAGTTGAAACAATTATTCAGTTAATCAAAATGTCAGAAACACGAATTAATGAGTCGTTTCAAAGATTATTTGATATAGGCGGAGAATTCGCAAAAGTATTAATCACAGATAGATATTATTGGAACCACATGCCATTTTATACTATTGAGCATCCTCAAATACAAGGGCAATATTGGAGGTACCCAGAATTAGCATTTGAATTACCTGATGAACTCAAAGAGCCTAGGGAATTTTCTTCCGATGACAAGATTGAAATAAAGGGAGACATCCTCACTTTTCAGTTTAGTGAAAGAACACAGAATGACTGCTACATATCACCCAGAGATAATTGCCGAGCCCATTAATTCTAGATAACATTATTGCCATACATAGACTTAGATCTGCTATACTCTTTCCATATGAATATTTCAAAAGATAAACTTGGTCAACTAAGAAATATGTTTAAAAAGCAACAGAATGTGGTTGCTGTGTATGTTTATGGATCAAGACTAAAAGGCTACAACACTGCAAAAAGCGATCTAGACTTGGCAGTTGTAGTTGATGATGTAGACAAAATCAATTACCAAAGTTTATATTTGAAGATTAATCAGCTCTTCAAAAAAATTGAGATAGACTTACGAATTGTGACTGCGAAAAGCTCTCCAACCTATCTTTTTCAAGTCTTAAAAAGTGGGCAATGTGTTTATCAAAGAGACGAAATAGAGAAAGTACAGTTCGAAACAAAAGCGCTAAAAGATTTCTATGACTCGCAACATCTTAGAGACATCTATGATCGTTATTTAAGACAAGCTTTTATAGAGTGAGCATATGGTTATTGATAAAACTTTATTAAAAAATCTTCTGGACAATTTAAAGGTCACAATCAATAAAATTGAGAGAATGGATATTGCGCTAGAGAATGTTTTGGAAGACGAGGATATTCAAGACCTTCTTGATAGAAGAATGCAAGTTGCGGTAGAAAATTGCATTGATATTGCAACACATCTTGCAGCAGGACTTGACTTACCAAGGAAAGAAAGAGCTTCTGATGTGTTTTTACTTTTAGCAGAAAAGGAAATAATCTCGGCAGAGCTTGCTCATAAACTTGCAGGAGCAGCCGGGCTTAGAAATATTTTAGTCCATGAGTATATGGAAATAGATTATAGATTGGCTTACTCTGATATAGATGAAAAGCTTTTAGATTTAAAACAGTTTGGCAAGGAAGTCTTAGATTTTCTGGAAAAAGCTAAGTAATTTAAAATTGATAGTGCTTCTTGAGAACGAGTTATTAAACTGCTATAATATAAAAATCAATGATTCATTTTTCATTTTTAACTTTTAATTTATTATTATGCCGCTAAGTTCGACTCAAAAACAAGATGTAATAAAACAGTTTCAAACAGTAAAAGGAGACACAGGAAGTCCAGAAGTACAAATAGCTCTTCTTTCAACAAGAGTCGATAGGCTTACAGAGCATCTAAAAGATCATCCTAAAGATATACATAGCCGTCGTGGGCTTTTATCTATGATTGCAAAAAGGAGAAGGCTTATAGATTATTTGGCAAAGATAGATAAAAGTCGTTCTTTATCTATTTCAAAAAAAGTAGGGCTTAAAAAATAAATCCACGATTATTTAAGATATTAAGATATTAAGATATTAAGACCTAGGACGTAAGATTAAGAATATAATGATTACAAACAAAAAAGCCGCAGCAACACTGGAAATTGGAAGTAAAACCTTAACTTTAGAAATAGGAGAATTCGCCCCACAAGCAACATCCTCTGTACTTGCAAGGTTAGGAGATACTATGGTTTTGGTAACGGTTGTCGAGGGGAAGGTCAGAACAGACATTGATTATTTTCCACTTACGGTTGAGTACATAGAAAGACTTTACGCAGGAGGAAGAATAAAAGGAAGCCGATGGATAAAAAGAGAAGGTCGGCCAAGCGACGATGCAATACTGGCTGGAAGACTAGTGGATAGATCCATAAGACCTCTTTTCCCGAAAGTTTACAAGAACGAAGTGCAGATTACAATTACTGTTTTGTCTGTGGATGGAGAAAACGATCCTGATATATTAGCTGTTATTGCGACCTCTGCTGTCTTGTCTATTTCTTCTATTCCCTGGAAGGGCCCGATTGGCGCTGTAAGAATTGGATACGTTAAAGAAGCAGGAAACGGAAGTTACGAATTTTTGGTTAATCCGCAAATGTCGGAAATAGAACTTTCAGAGCTAGATTTGGTAGTTTCTGGAATTAAAGGAAAAACCTTAATGATAGAAGCAGGCTCAAGAGAAGTGCCAGAAAGTGTAGTTTTAAAGGCAATAGATAGGGCAAGCCAAGAAAACGCAAAAATTATAGAATTCATAGAAGATTTTGCAAGAAAATTTGGGCAGAAAAAACAAAAGGTTTTAGGTGATGCAAGTCTTTTGGAGGCAACAGCGATAATAGAGAAATCATATAAAGAAGACATTGTAAATCTTGTCAAAAGCCGTGTGGGCAAAGAAGGTGGGGTAGACAGCAATGATCTTATTGAGGAAATTTTGGAAAGAGAAAAACCATCTAATTCCGATTCCCCTTTTGATAAAAAGTTAATTGCCAAAGCATTAGAGCTTGTTTTATACAAAAGCATAAGAGAAGACATTTTGATTAAAGGTAAAAGACCCGATGGAAGAAACGCCGATGAAATTCGGCCAATTGAGGCTAAAATTTCTGTTTTGCCAAGAACTCATGGTTCAGCTGTTTTTAAAAGAGGAGATACGCAAGCATTAACCGTTGTAACATTGGGCTCGCCTCGTCTTGAACAACTAATTGAGTCTGCCGAGGGTGAGGAATCAAAAAGATACATACATCACTATTCCATGCCCCCATATTCTGTTGGTGAGACAGGAAGAATTGGCGTTCCGTCGCGTCGAGAAATAGGTCATGGAGCATTGGCGGAGAAAGCCTTAGAAGTAGTTATTCCCAAGCAAGAAAAGTTTCCATACACAATTAGGGTGGTTTCAGAGATACTATCTTCCAATGGCTCTACTTCTATGGCTTCTGTTTGCGGATCAACTCTTGCCCTGATGGATGCTGGAGTTCCAATAGAAAACATGGTAGCAGGAGTTGCAATTGGAATGGTGAGCTTGAAAGAGTCTGAATCAGAAAAGTATGTTTTACTCACAGATATATTAGGACTTGAGGATTTTGCAGGAGACATGGATTTTAAAGTAGCAGGCACTAAAAAGGGCATTACTGCAATCCAATTGGATGTTAAGATTTCAGGCTTAAGAATGAATCAAATAGAAGAAGTTTTTGAAAAAGCAAAAAAAGCAAGGCTTTTTATTTTGGACAAAATGGAAGCTGTGATTACAGAGCCAAAACCCGGAGTTTCAAAATACGCTCCAAAAATAGAGCAGATCCAGATACCAGTTGATAAGATTGGGGACATAATAGGACCAGGAGGTCGAATAATTAGAAATATCATGGCTCAAACAGAAGCCACTGTAGATGTAGAAGACGATGGTTTGGTAACAATTTCTGGAACAAACGAAGAGTCGGTTGATAAGGCAGTTCAGTGGGTAAAGGGGATAACCCGGGAAATTAAAATTGGCGAAGCGTTTGAGGGAGAGGTAAAAAGAATTCTTCCTTTTGGCGCTTTTGTGGAATTTTTGCCAGGCAGAGAAGGAATGGTGCATGTTTCCCAAATGGCACCTAGATTTGTAAGAGTTCCAAACGAGGTTGTGCAATTAGGCCAAAAAGTAAAAGTCAACGTTGTAGAGATAGACGAGCAGGGAAGGATTAATCTTTCCATGCTAGCTGGTATTGAAAAAGAACGCGAACCTTCTCATGCTTCCGAGCATCCACTGGCTCGGCAATTTAGAAGAGAAAGAACTAGAGCTTTAGGAGGAAGACCAAGAGGATTTTCACAAAGGCGACAGACTGGCTTTCGCAAGACTCACTATTGACAGCCTAGATTATTTGTCATGCTGAATTTATTTCAGCATCTCAATATATAAATCAAATTACAAGCACCCGCTTCGCCCAAGCTTTAGCGAGGCGAGCCAAATTCTAAATAATATCAAAATTACAATAACTAAAATTCAAAACGTTTTGAATATTTGAATTTTGTCTCGCGGAGCGAGATCTGGCTTCGCCAGAAAAATTGTAATTTATTTGGGATTTGTAATTTAGAATTTAGGATTTATCTATTAGATGCCGAAACGAGTTCGGCATGACAAAAAAAGGAAAAATATGAATCGACTATCTTTCCTTTCCTTAGGTGGCATAGGCGAAGTTACCAAGAACATGTATCTTTACGAGTATAACAATCAAATACTCATTGTTGATTGCGGGCTTGGTTTTGCCGATGAGACAATGCTAGGCGTTGATCTTTTACTTCCAGATATTTCTTATTTATTAAAAAAAATAAAATCAGGGTCTTCAAAGATTGTAGGAATGGCATTAACCCATGGACACGAAGACCACATTGGAGCTTTGCCTTTTGTTCTTGAGCCTCTACCCAAATTTCCGATTTATGCAACCCCTCTCACCTCTGCTTTTGCCAACGAAAAGCTAGTAGAATTCGGAGAAAAACCAAGCGTAGAAACAGTTAATTTCGGGGATGAACCAATAGTTTTGGGAGATTTTAAAATTTCTTTTATTAGGGTTACCCACTCAATTCCAGACACTTCCCATATTTTTATTCAAACCCCTGTTGGCAATTTTTATCACGGAAGCGATTTTAAATTTGACTTAACGCCCTTTGACAACAAAAAAACAGATTTTACCAAAATAATAGATGCTGGTAAAGAAGAAATAGTATGTTTAATGTCTGATTGCTTGGGGGGAGAGAAAGAAGGCTACACCAAGTCTGAGCAAACACTGTCGCAAAACATAGAACAGGAGATGAGAGAATGTGAAGGCAAGTTTATATTAACAACCTATTCTTCCAATATTTCAAGACTTAATCAAGCAATAATTGCGGCCAGAAACTTGGGAAGAAAAGTTTGTTTTGTGGGACGCTCTGTGGTAAAAGCAGCAAAAATTGCCGAAAAGTTGGGATACATGGAGCTTGATAAAAAAATGGAAGTAGAAGTGGAGGATATTGGAAAACACAACGATAAAAATCTTGTGCTTTTGGTAGCAGGAAGTCAGGGGCAGGAGAATTCTGCGCTAGCAAGAATTGCAAATGGCGAGCACAGAGAAATTAAGATATCGCCAAAAGACACAGTTGTATTTTCTGCAGATCCAATACCTGGAAACGAAATCTCTATAAATTCACTTATCGATAGCTTAAGCAAAATGGGCATAAAAGTTATCTATTCAAGAAACAGCGAGGGTTTTCATGTTTCAGGTCATGGAGCACAACAGGAGCTAATGCTTATGATGGCTCTAGCTCGCCCTAAAAACGTTTTGCCAATTGGTGGAACTTTTACCCACATGGCAAGATATAAAGAGTTGGCGAAAAAACAGGGTTTTTCAGAGAGCGAAATTCTATTAATAGAAGACGGGCAGGAAGTGGTTTTTGGCAAAGAAGCTACAAGTCTTGGCAAAAAGATAAGTCTTGGCAATGTTTATGTGGATGAGGTGTCGGAAGAAGTTGTGGAGCATTTTGTAATAAGAGATAGACAAAAAATCTCCAAAGAGGGAGTGATTGTAATTATGGCAGAGGTGGATGCTGGAAATGGCCAGATGGTTGGAAACCCAAATATTATAGTTAGGGGTCTTTCTCAAGCAGAAACTAGCATAATAAATAGAAGGTTGACGAAAGAGTTGCCAAGTGCAATAAGGGGAAGACGGGGTCGAGTTACAGACTGGGTGTATATAAGAAAGAATATTCGCGAAACATCAGAACGGTCTATATTTAAAGTGCTTCATCGCCGCCCCCTTATTTTGCCAGTGGTGATTGAGGTGTAGCAAGCTAGGGTTTATAGATTTTC
>CAZPZA010000002.1:0-23731 GCA_964590985.1 uncultured Gammaproteobacteria bacterium | reverse complement strand
TGAACCGTCACAACAGTTTTACGTTTTTTGATAATAGGAAGTGTTCGAAAAAACGGTTCAAAATAGGGATAATGAACTAAATCAATATTATTGGACAACTTTTCTCCTCGTGTAAAAAATATATACTTATTTTCTGGAAAGTATTTCAACAATGCGCTTTTTAGATTTTCTATATAAAACCCAGTTCCTCGAACTCTATGAGAAAGAAGATTTGAATTTGTCAAAGGAGATATATCTATTGCAACGTTCATTTTCTAAATGTGCTTGTTAGTTTAATATTCTCTTATAATTCTCCTAAAATACTTTATCGTTTTTTCTAATCCCTGACTAAAAGAAACTTTTGGACTCCATTTAAGCACTTTTACGGCAAAAGAAATATCAGGTTTTCTTCTAGCTGGATCGTCCTTTAGTCTCTTTACAAAAGTAATCGAAGATGTAGATTTGGTAGCAAATATAATCTTGTTTGCTATATCAATAACGCGATATTCTTCGGGGTTTCCTAAATTAAAAGGACCTGTTTCTTGAGACTCCATTGCAAGTATAATGCCTTCTACTAAATCAGAGGCAAAACAGAGAGAACGTGTCTGCGTTCCGTCTCCATGTACTGTCAAAGGTTTACCTAAAAGCGCTTGCATCAAAAATTGTGGAATTACTCGTGTATCTTTAGGGCTTGAGTTGGTACCATAGGTATTGAATATTCGTACAATTTTGACATTAACATTATATTGTCTATGATATCCCATCGTTAACGCCTCGCCAAAGCGCTTTCCTTCATCGTAGCTGCTTCGTACTCCAACTGGGTTAACATTTCCCCAGTATGTTTCTTTCTGGGGATGCTCTTTTGGATTGCCATAAACTTCAGAACTCGAAGCAAACAAAAACTTTGCGTTTTTTTCCAAAGCCAATTTAAGTAAATTTTTTGTGCCAATGCTATTTGCTTCTGCTGCATCAACAGGATGCTTTACAAAATAAGTTACCTCTGCGGGGCTTGCTAAGTGATATATTTCTTTTATTGCAAACCTATCAAGATACTGAAAAATATTTAGATCAGTAACGTCTCCCTGTTTAAAAATAAATTTATCGCTTCCCAAGAAAGGCTTTATGTTTCTCTTGTTTCCCGTTGATAAATCATCTAGACAAATTACTCGATTTCCTTTCTCTAGTAGCTCTTTGCAAAGATGCGATCCAATAAAGCCAGCACCTCCTGCTACCAAATTTATCTTTGACATAACCCAATCTATTCTATCAACTTTTTCTAATTGTAGCAAACAAAGCTTTAATAAACAAAGTAACAAGTAATGTTATTGAAGTAAAAAATAGTAAATCTGCTAAGTTTCTTACTGTAGTATTTACCAGACGTACTTCAACCTCATGATTACCTCTATCTAAATTAAAAGAAAAAAGACCCTCATCGGTAATATCAATTTTTGTTTTTCTTCCATCAACAAATACCGACCAATCTGGAAAATAGGCTGTATTTACCTGCGCTTCAGATTGTTTTGAAGCTTCTATCGCAAATTTGTAATAAGTGGTTTTTACTATCTCTTGGTCGATTTTTCCTTCCCCTTTCAGAAACTTAATCTTTTTCTTTTCCTTATCAATACCTGTATCAAAATATACTGTATTAAAAACATTGCCTGGGCTATTTGTTCCGTCTATAAAATTAGATCTTGAAATATAATAACTATCATCTCTGTATAAGTAATGTGCCGGTTTTGCGTACCCAATGCCCAAAAAGAATGCAATTAGAACAAGACATGTCGCAACAATCTTAGATCTACAAAAATAAACTATACTACCTGATAAAAACGAGGCAATTAGTATTTCAAGACTTAATAAACGCCAAGGAAATTGAAAGTAATTCATAAAAGGAACTGCTTGCCAGATTGGTAAGGAAACCTTCAGCATTAAGAAAACAATTAACAAAAATAATAAAATAAAAAACAAAACTATCGAACCACTCTTATTCTTCTTTTTATAAACAAAAAACAACAACAAACTTAAAAAAACTGCAAATAAGTTAGCAATTCCTATTTGGAACGACATTTGACTTCCTACATTTTCTCCAGAAAAACCAGATCCCCAAGAAGGCATCAGAAGTTGATATAAATCGGGAAAATGGTAAGAAGCATCGAATACTTCAAGTCCAGTAACATACTTTTTTTCTAAAATTGCGGGCAGCCAGAAAATAGCTGACAAGCCTAAACTTAAAAGCATTATGTATAAAGTATTAAGTATTATGTATTTCCTATTTTTTGTTTGATAAATTAAAAAACCCATATAGACTACAGCAAAAAAGAAAAACATCAATGCTAAAATATTATGGGAAAAGATTATTAAACTCAAAAAAACCGAAGACATAACAAAAAACACTGTGAACCTTCCACCTCGGAGGTAGCCAAGCAACGGCTTCGACTCCTCCGAGGTGATATTAAAAGTGCGAAACTCGTGTATAAATCTAGTAATTGACCATAAAAAAGCCGGAAAAAAAGCAAGCGCCCATATCTCGCCAACCGATCCTCTAATATAAATATCAACAAAGTGATAGGGAGAAAATGTATAAAAAATAGATCCTACCAATCCTCCCCAAACGCCCCAAAACACCTTTGCCCATAAATAGAAAAATACTGCTCCCAAAATGATTGCCAAAAACATATTTAATTTAAACGAATCAATAAAACTAAATCCAAAAAGATGAAAGAAAGAAGCAACATAATTTGGCAATGGATATACATAATTAAAAAGTGGAACTCCATATCCATTATTAAGATCTGCTGCGAAGCGTGGATACCAGTTACCATCTCGTAGGGTCTTATCAAACTCATAAAACCTGACAACATGATATTCTCCATCATGTGTTGGAGGTAGGTCTTTATGAATAAGCGGCAAACCAGCTACAAAAGCAAGCAAAACAACTATTATTAGTGGAAAAATATTCTTAACCATTATTTCATTCCAACGTTCTTAAGAACGTTGGAACAATGTTCTTAACCAAGAATAAATTAAAAATATCAAAACTGGAGTTAGCATTAGTAAATTACGAAACAATGGCGTTATACCAAAGTAGCTTCCTGTTCCCATATAAGGGATATATCTTAGCATTAGCCCAAAAGTAAAAACCAGAACTAGATTTTGCAAGAATTTATTTTTGTAAAGAAAAGAAGTAAAAACAATAAACCAAGTCGCATACCAAGGATAAAGCTCTTCTCGAAAAGGCGAAAGTAAAAAAACAAAAAACATAAACAAAGAGGAATACATAAAAGCTTTTTCTTGATTGATCTTTTTCCCAACAATTCTGTCTTTTGCCATTGCAATAAAAATGGGAACAAGAAACAACGTTGCAAACTTAATAAATATAGACGCCATAAAGGTCAGAGTTGATAATCCATATCTTTTTTTAAAGAAAAGACAGAATGCAGATAGCGCAAAAAATATCATTGCAATATCGTTATGACCACTCACCAAAGTTTCAATTATAACAAGAGGATTTAGAGCAAAAAATATTACTGCGTTTTTATCTAATTTATTGATTAGGTAAACTGTGGCAACATAAAATAAGGCAATAAATATCTTAAATGAAAATAAGGTTAAAACAAAATTTCCAAGTCCTGCAAAATAAGGAATTGCTGAAACCAAAATCCAAAATGGGCCATAAAGAGCAGTCTTGTTTGCGGCGCGAGTAAAGAGAAGATTTGGATCGTTTATAAATTCTATTGGGTAAATAATATAAGGATTTTCTTGATAAAAAAACGCGACCTTTGCTGTTATTATATAATTAAAAATATCAAAAGTTAATGCTCCCGGATACGAAAGTATAGTAACAAGAATCACCAAAATAATTATTTTCTTCAAACTCCCTTTAAATTTATCTGCATTTTTTATGTAAAAATAAAAACACCCAAACAAAACAGAAATCAAAATTCCATAAAATAATGTCAATAAAAGTCTGTGGGTTAAATAACAACCAGTATATAGACTTTTAAGATAAACAATGTTTACATCAACAAAAACATATGTAAAGACAGAAAGCAGTATCAAGGTTGCTATAAAAATATAAGTCACAATTTTCATAATCTTTTTTGTCTAAGTTTAATAGATTTATCTATACTTTCCCAAATATTAAGTGTTGTTGGCTTTTCTTTCTCGGGAGTCCAATTAAAAGTTGCTGGGGCATCGTCTTTAATTTTTACAAGCTCCTCAATATGTTTTTGAGCAGCTCTTTTTAATACTTTCTTTTTTTCTGAAATATTTTTACCATTGTTTTTAGCAGATAAAAGATTGGGGTAGATTTTTCCGAAATACTTATCCGATTTTTGCAAAGCCTTATGTGCCAAAAGGTACTGTTTGTAATCAAACAACGTTTTTGCTTCAACTAGATATTTGTCCGACTGCTTGAGATTAAAGTGAAACCCACCAAAATCACCAAAATACCAATATCTCAAAATCTCCTCTCTGATTAAATTCAACCTATAAAAAATACTGCCTGGCATTGCAGATGGATAAGGTAACACATACGAAGATTCTGCGAAAGCATTACTTGGCAGGCACTTCAAAACTACAAACACTAGTAAATAAACCCATATCAAGCTCTTCATCTCAACTTTTAATTTTTTTTGCATTCTTGTCTATATGAAATATCAAAAAGCAAATATTAAATACACATATTAAAAATAAAATATTTTATATTTGATATGTATTTTTTCTATTTAATATTTAATCTTTAATATCATTAGCGTTCTAAATTATTCCTATGCCACCACCATGCCGTCTTAACAATAGTCTCAAGATCTGAATACCGAGGCTTAAATCTTAGGTCTTTTTGAATCTTTCTGGGATCGGCTATTAGAACTTCTGGATCTCCTGGTCTTGGATCCATAACTTTGACTTTTAGATCTTTTCCTGAAATCTTTTTCACCATTTCTAAAACCTCTTTATTTGAATAACCTTTTCCCGTCCCAACATTATAGAAGAAGCCTCCGTTATTTCTCTCAAGATGATTAAGTGCCAAAACATGTGCCTCTACAAGATCTTTAACATGAATATAGTTGCGAATACAGGTACGATCAAAAGTATTATAATCTGTTCCGAATAAACTGAATTCTTTCTCTTCAATTGCCGACTTTATAGCCAGAGGAATTATATGGGTTTCTGGCTCGTGACTTTCACCCAACGAAGCATCAAACGCGGCCCCCGCTGCGTTAAAGTATCGAAGGCTTACAAAGTTTAATCCTTCTTCTTTTTGAAAAGATTCAAGCATTTCTTCAACCTCAAGTTTGCTTTTACCATAAGGGCTGGTGGGATTCTTGGGATGATCTTCCGGAATTGGAATCTTTTTGGAATTCCCATACACAGCAGCCGATGAGGAAAAAATAACCTTATCTACACTCCCAATCTCCATCATAGCCCTTAAAAGATTTTTTGACCCTTCTACATTATTTTGATAGTATAGATCTTTCTTTTCGACTGACTCTTCAACCGAAATATATCCCGCAAAATGCATAACAGCATCAATCTTTTCACTACTAAATAAATTCTTAAGAGTTACAAAACTCTTAATATCTCCTTGAACAAACTTTGCTCTTTTATCAATCGCTTCTTTATGTCCTCTTTCTAAATTGTCAAAAACAACAACCTTACGACCTAAATCAAGAAGCCTTTTCACCATAAAACTTCCAATATACCCCGCTCCACCTGTAACAAGTATTTTCATAGAAGTTAGAAATTAGAAATTAGAAATTTAAAATATCCTATTGGAAATCGAAGGCTTGAGAAAAAAGAAAAAACTAATCCTGGCCACAAATCATAAAATCCTTTATGTCGAATATATGTAGTAACAAACCAATGAATTGGTTTAATAAAAACATATCCAATCATATAAAATAATTTTATCAAGAATCCTTTATTTTGTAGTTTGCTTTTAATCTGACTTGCTATAAGATCTGTATATCTATTCCATTTTTCAAGATACATAGCGAAATTTTTATATGGGTAATGTAAAAGGGGATGTTTTAAGTATCCAACTTCGCCAGAAACTTCTGCTTGTTCGTGAACGGTTTTTTGGGGAAGCCTTCCTTTACCCCTCCTGTAAAGACGCAACGTGTAATCTGGGTACTGCCCGCCTTTCATCAAAAACCTCCCCAAAAACCAATTTTTTCTCGGAACCCAATAGCCATTGACAGCACCGCTGTCATCCTGAGCAACCCCGCCTTTAGGCGGGGGAGTCGAAGGATTCCATCCGAATTTGGCAATCGCTTTTTTAACTTCATTCTTCAGCTGGGGAGTAACTCGCTCATCCGCATCCAACTGCAAAACCCAGTCTTTTGTTGCCACATCTATTGCCATCTGTTTATTGATATGAAAAATGGGTTTATTGGTTGTAATCTTTACTTTTGCGCCATATTTCTTGGCAATCTCAACAGTTTTATCCGATGATCCTCCGTCAACCACAACAATCTCATCTGTTAAATCTTTAACCGAATCCAAACACGAAGGTAAATTTTTCTCCTCATTAAAAGTTGCCAAAACCACCGAAACCGTCGCCATATGCTGATTATACTATTTTCCGGCTCGCAATATTTTATTCCAACGTTCTTAAGAATGTTAGAATAATAACTCCTCTATCGGAGAGTTTGTGACGGACGTTTTTCCCTTGATTTCTCTTGAGTATCAAACCAGAGATTGCAAGCCTTCTTATATGTTCACTGGCTGTTTTAATATTTATTTTCAATCTATAAGCTATTTCACCAACTGAAAGCTCCGGAGTATCCTGGACAAGGGAAAGAATCTGAATTCTTCTATGATTAGAAAACCCTCTAACTATCCTTTCGAGCTGTCTCTGGGTAAGCATGTCCCTAGTATATCATGTTCCAATATTCTTGAGAATGTTGGAACAAAGAGAAGTATCCTATTAAAATATTGACTTGGTTTGCGTGTTAAGGCCGCATAAACGTGGTTGTTATAAAAATACTCTTCTGTATTTCTCCATAAAGTCCATATTGTCAATTTTGGAGAAGTCTCAAAAGAGGTCTCTCCCAGCCAAAGCTAGTTTCTTTACCTCTAAGTTTGCCAAACACGTCGGCGCAGGAAGGATCAAGCCTGGCATATTCCTCAAGCACGGAAACTGACTCCTCAATGAATCCGCCCACAGTACCGTCTGAATCGTCAATGCCTCCCCTGCAAAGTTTATCGTCAAGCTTAAGAAGTATATCCACCAAAAGTTCAGCGGTCTGTCTGTTTACAGGAAAATCGGAAATAATTTCTGAAAGACGGCTACATCCTTCTGAGAGGGAATTTTGATAGACAAACCAAATCCGGGAAGGACCATGGTATGGCTTGATATATTTCATTGCGCCGCTTATTGCCTTTTTAGCGACTGCCAGCCCATTCTTGCTTAATGTTCCCAATCGACCGTTGCAGGTTGGACCGCCGATCAATTTCTTATCTTCATCGGTTAGTCTCTTACCTCTCATAACCGCATAGATTGCGACAGCAACCATATGTTTGCAAAGAGTGTCGTTTTGCCCAAGATAACATTCGCAAAAACCCAGATCATAATGGCGCGAATTTACTGAAACCCGGTACGGTTTTGTTCCCAAAACTATTGCCGAGTAGCTCCCGATCTCCTCTCTAAATTGAATGACTTTATGAGATTCATATAAGCCTACAGCTTTCTCAAAAGTAGGCCCATCAGTTGCATACTTAATTTTATCCAAATCATACGAAGGTAGTATTTTCATAACTTGTCAGCAAAAAGCTTGGTGCAAAACTGATTTTTTAAAAAACTCAAAATCCAAAAACCAGCCGTTCAGCTAATGTATCTTCATTAAGATTTACCATATTTATTCTAAAGCTTTTTTTATTCTTTCTCTTGATTCTTTCATTGTTTCATCAATTTCTTTATTTAGAATAGTTGACTCTTTTTTCATTTCTTTATCTGTAATCAGGCTGTACCCACTCAATTTATAAATGTTTAACCCTTTTTCCTTAAAGGACTCTAGTCTCCTCAAGTATATACGTGTGAAAGCTAACAAACTCTTCGCCTCGTCTACAACTAAATCCAAGAATTTTATAAGTAACTCCATTTGTTGAATTAGGTGTGTAAAGTTACCTTCGTCTGGCTTCCTACCATAGGCCAAAGTAAAATTAGTTAAATTGTCAAAGGCAGCATTAATCTTGCTGAAGTCAGCATTTAACCTACTTATCGATTCCCTATAAGAAAAGTGTCTATTGATAATATCTAAATCGCCTAATCGCAACTCTAAGTCTATTGGTATCCTAAAAGCGTATAGTCTGTCGTAGGTAAAGTGTCTTCTTTTCAATATGTCTATATCATGAGTAAGTAAAAAGCTATTTTTTGCTATGTCATTTAGGTGTTCGTTAAGTAAGTATTCTAGCTCTACTACTGCATTTTTATGTTTAAAGAAGCGTTCTCTTTTCTTTTGCATCCAGAAAGTTAAAAATCCAAATAAAAACGCGAAAAATGCGCCTAGAAATGCCCCCGAACCCTGGAGCATAAAGTTTTGCCAAAAGTCATCTGTAATCTTAATACCATTCTTATTAATGTTCTCCAATAGTTCTACAGTTTTTAAATTCCCTTGATTTAAGCTTTCGTAATACTTCATGCTCTCATCTCCCCCCTTCATTAATTTCGGCAAAAGCAAATCACGAAGAGTTTCTGATTTATAAAGTATCCTCCACAATTACAATTTCTTCCGGCGTGAGGCCGTAAAATTTATAAACCATTTTATGCACAATATTATACAGCTGAGGCTAAAATTAAGTAATTGAAAAGCTTTTCTCTAAGCGATTCCCATCGTCTACACATGGATGTTCTTTGTCTGCTTGTTTTAGCTTTTTCATCAAGCACTGCAATGTTTTATGGTGTATTGGTGTATCTTCTGGGTTTTCCCATTCAAGCGCACACGCAATCTCATCATACAAATCTTGAAACTCGTCGGGCTCTAAGATGAGAACATACGGATTATCTTTCATAAAATTTTACTTCACCTCCTCTTTCAATGATTAAGTTAAAGTCGTGCATCCATTCCACCCATATATTTAATTTTCGATCTAGACCAATTCTTTCTGTATAAACTTCCATTCCCGATTTATATTGAGTTTATTCATTTCACTCTTCTTGATCTGACAAACCTTCTATCATTTTAATGCTCTTATGTAATTGTAACATAAGAATAAACTTAAATCCCGCTGGTGTTATGATAATTTGCTGGCCTATTTTACCTAACAACTCTAAATCAATTGCGTAATTTAGAAAGGTATACGTTGCGGTGCTTAAAGATTTTTCTGCTTGCCATTCATTATCTTTTCCCGAAATTGTTCTAAAAGTTTTTCTTAAATCAACAAGCTCTATAGGATATGAATTTCTTGAAAGTAAAAAAGCACTATCTACTATAGAATATATCCCAAAAACAGAAGAAGAATAGAACGGATCTTTTGCAGTCAATTCTTTAAGTATGTCTATTTGTTTTTGTGTTAAATTATCAATTGGAATATTAGTATTGGAATTTTGGATATATTCATCTCCCTTATCTGTTAAAAAATACTTCCTATTACGTACTCTTACTAAACCAAAATCTAGACCTAATTTTAAATGATTATGAACACTACCTTTCGCTAAATTTATTTTAGACGCGATTTCTTCTTGTTTCATGGCTCCGTTTGCCAATTCGACTAATGTTCTGTTGATCAATCCGATGTTGAACACACCATAGTCGTTTGGTTTAATTTTAAGAAACGGTGTTAACGCCGCTAGGTTATTATAATAATTCTTCAAAACATCTAGTGGAGCATAAGCAATAACTGCGATATTGTTTTGCTTAGCAAGTGCAATTTGATCTTCATTGACAGAAGTAACTAACAAATACATAAGGATTTCTGCCTGAATTAATTTGTTGTTTTGTTGAAGAGAAATTAACTCGTTTCTGTAGAATATTATCTGTCGAATATAGTCAGTATCAAATGGAGTAATTTTCAATTCAATCAGATGTAAATTACTTCCTCCGAGTAATAACAAATCTAATATTTGTTCTCCTGACTGCATTCTTAATTGCCTTGCTACAAGTTTTAATTCTTCGTTAAGTTGTAAAATTTCTCTTAAATAGACTAGGTTAGCGACTAAAGCACTTTCAACTTGGCTTTCGCTGATGTTGTTATTAGATTGATTACTCATATAATGTTATAAAATAACCTTCTTCGTATAGCTTTCTCACTGCTCTCCAAGGATCACGGGCTTTGGGAAAAGATTTAAAAATATAATCAACAACGTCGTCATGTGGAATATCTTTGTTGGGATGCTTATCAAAATAATCTTTTATTAAACCAGAAATCGTTTTATTCATTTTCGTGCACAGATTTATTTTAACACAAACTGATACAAACTACGCAATGATTTCGATCCGAAGTATAGAAAAATTATAATTACTAACGTAAAGGTGCTTATTATATTTGCGAACAATCGTAGTTTTGTTTCTTCAAATTTTACTTCCACATTATGTCTTCCCTCCTCAACAAAAAATGTCATAAGTCCTCTGTAGCTTGGGTCTTGAAACTCGATATCAACTTTTCTCCCATCAACAAATACATTCCATCCGGGAAAATAAAGTGTATTTTCTAGAATTCTTGATTTTTCTTTTGCATCAATTTCATATACGTGAACTGTGGATCTTCGGCCAACCTCTTTAATAGATGCCTTTCCGCTAATCCCCTCGATATGCTCTTTTGGCCTTTTTTCCATAAACCTTACCGACCAAATCGGAGCGCTTTCTCCAGTATCTGTAGTACCGTAATAAACACCAGTAAAAAAACTTTCAGGTCTTACCAAATAATCTTTTGCCTGCCAATAGTCTTTGTTAAAAAACAAAACAGCAATCACCAAAAAGCAAATCGCAAGAACTTTGAACTTTTTAGGAATAACCGAAATAACTACTGCTCCAAGAACACTTGTTGCAAAAACAGTAATCGATAAAAACCTCCAAGGAAACTGAAACTTCTGAAGCGTGGTTATGTTCTCCCATATTACTTTTGAATAAGGTAACATAAGAAAAAGTGTAAAAGTAAAAATTATTAAAAAACCTAAACATAACATCCATAACCTATTCTTTTTTTTGTATAAAATAAATACAATAGGCAAAGATGCAAACGCCAACAGCCAGTGAATAATTCCAACCTGAACGCTAAACACTCCTGTTCCTCCATAAACCCACTGTCCATAAATAAAATCTTTAAAATTGCTAACAAATCTAGACGAATATTCTCCACCAGTCACAATGTCTCTTAAAGTGTATTTTCCCTCAAAAAATGCAGGCACCCAGAAAAACGCAGACAAACCTAAACCTAGTAGTATGTAGTATGTAGTATGTAGTATGTAGTCTTTTTTGGATTTGACTTTCCAAAAAAGATATATAAAGTATAGAAAAATCAATGGTAAAAACATAAGGGTGATTGCGTTGTGAGATAGTATAAGCCCAGCAAGAGATAATGAGCCTCCAACGACATAAACAAATTTAATTTTTTTGGCTATCTTCAACAAAAAGTAAAGAACTAAAGGAGGGAAGACAAAAGCAACGTGCTCGCCTATTGCTCCACGCACATAAAGATCAACAAATCTATATGGAGCAAACATGTAAAGAATAGCTCCGACAAAAGCGCTTTTTGTTTTTAGGAATTCCTTTAACCAAACATACATTGCTATTCCACTTGCAATAAAACCAAGTCCAAAAACAATCTTTACGCTGTCGATTAACGAGAAGCCTAGAAAGTGAAATAAGGAAGCAACGTATGAAGGAAGTGGATACAAAAACATCAAAATTGGGTGTCCATATCCCCAATTAAGATTTGCCGCCCACCGTGGAATAATGTTTCCTTCGGAAAGATTTTGATAAAAATTTGCAATTCTTGCAACATGATCTTGGCCATCATGAGTTATTGGCAAACCAATATGAAAAAGGTCTAAAAGAGCAACAGAAGATAAAAGCAGTAAAATTATAAAAAATAAGTTCTTCATTTTGTTATTCTTGTCTGGACTTTTATTCCTCCCTTTACTATTGCTTCTTTTTGTATTATCCCATCGCCTTCTCTTGCTATCAACCAGTCTCTTAGTCTAAACGGCAAATCATAATCAGGCTCGATTATCACATAAAATAACTCCGTGTTTTCTTTGGCAGGAATATAACCATATTTCTTTTTTCCATACCATGAAAATAAGTATCTATAAGTATAATCGTGCACAGCCGGCGTATAAACAATATACTTAAAGCTTCTTCCCTTTGCATCATTATAAACATAATCAATTACTGCAAATTGATTACGATATACTGCGACATTTCCCTCCCACAAAGGATTCTTAATATTGTCTAAAACTCGTATAGGATTTAGGTTTATCCAAAATAAAACTAGCATTATAAAGAAAATAACCCAAGATTTTTTTAAGACAATCCATGCTCTGTTCATAGTTAAGCCAACAAGAAACACATAAAGAATGGGAAACCCAACAAGATAATGACGCCAAATACCCTGATTAAAAAAAGTTAAGCCTATTAAAAAAACTGTCATCACAATAAAAATAGTTTTTATAATTTGTTTCTCTAGATTTTGCATTTTTTTATAAAAGAATAACAAGCCTAAAAAAACGAATGTTATCAACATAATACCAACTAGGCTGTTTTGCCCTGCCAATGCAGCATTCCATGTGTCAAATAATGAAACTACCCTGCTAATAAATACATCGAAAATAGAAAAGTTTTTAGGAGAAAAGAAGCTATTGCCAATAGAGCTAATAAATGTCTTGGTCATTAAAAAATCATGCCTAACCTCAAAAACAATACGCGGAGAAAAGATAAACAATAATCCACCAACGAAAAAAAGTATTCCTTTTATTGCCAGTTTTTTTCTAAAAACAAAAATTAACGAGAGACAACTGCCTAAAAAAAATAGAATTCCAAATACTACTCCCATATCTATAATAAGTCCTAAAAGCAAACCAAGAAGTAAAAGATATTTTGCTTTAGAAGTTTGAGATTTAATCTCAAAAAAGAGCTTATAAAGGATAAAAAAAACAAGCAAAATAAAAAAAGGTATGAGGCTTGGACTCCATATTTGAGAAGACAAAGCCATTATGGGAGAAAAACTAATAAAAGCGGAAAAAATCAGTCCTAAAAAAACTCCGCCTATTTTTTTCCCAACAAGAAACCCAATTAAAATACTTGCAATTCCGACAGCTCCCATAAAAAATGCAATTCCTTGCGGATTGCCAGAGAAGATAAAAAATGGAATACTTAATATAAAGTACCACCAAGGACCGTAGAAAATGCCATCTATTCCTGTTGTTGGACCAATAAGAGTGACTTTATGATTAACTACTATATTCTCAACAGCAATCATATCCCGTCCGACATCGTAAGTAAACGCAAAAGAATTACTTATAATTCCGCTTAGCCTCACCCAAGAGCCAATTGTTAATATAATCAGCAATCCTAAATAAATAAATAATTTTTTCATAGCCTTGATTCACGTTTTATTCTTTAAATAGACGTTTCTGAACAATAAAGCCGTTTGAGAGCTGTTCTGTGTTTACAATCTCGCCATCTTTTATCACAGTCTCGAGCCATCCTTGATAGCTCCATGGTTTTGATGTGTCTTTTTCGATGAGAAGATACACGAGTCCATTCTTCTTCTGATGCGCAACATATCCATATTTCTTACTTCCATACCAATAAACAAGATAATCATATGGATATGTATATATAGAAGGACTAAATACCAATAATCCGAATCGTTCTCCTTTGGCGTTTTTATAAATATGATCTATCGCGTCCAGCTTTCCTCTGATTTTATGTATCCCGCCGTAATCGTTAATATCATAAAAAAACGTTCTAATATTTGAGAATATGCCAGATAATAATAACACTGCTAAATACCCAGCAATAATGCCGCTTGGCATCTTATGTCGTGCTCTAAAAATAGACACAATACCATAAACAACCAAAAATATGTAGGCAAGATTAAGATGAATAAGGTAATAATTGTATACAAAATTTCTCAAAAATCCTAAGACAATAAATGTAACTGGAATAAGAGTCAAAAGGTACAAAATAAATTGCTTTTCTTGCTTATCTTTCTCTTTCAGGACAAAATAAAAAATGACAGGAATAATCGCAATAATTGCTGTTGAAGGAATAATTTGCGAAGGAAATGTAGACAAAAAATTATTAAAGAACATCAGCAGATGATCATTCAAAAGCAATACCCAAAATATTGGTGTCGTTGAAGTTTCCGGATGATTGAACATATAAGTATATATTCCTTTTATCGCTTGAAAATCGTGGCGAATTTCGAAAAGAAACATAGGTAAAAAAGCTATTATCATCCCTAGGAACAATATGAAATATTCTTTAATTTTTTTAAGCCTGACTATAAACAAGCAATAAGCAATAAGAGTTATTGAGAGGGGAATTGCTATCGCCAGTTGAAAGTTGTAGACAAAACTTGAAAAAAAGGAAGCCCAAAAAAGGTATCTTGTTTTCCCTTTTTTAGTAAAGAGAAACACGAAAAAAAATGCAAGCAAAATAAACAATGGCGCGGGATTAGAATTCCAAACAAACCTTGAATATGCCATAAAAGGAGGAGAAATTGCAATCAGAACGGCTACCAACAATCCTGTTTTTGTCCTAAAAATCTTACTTCCGATAATATAACCAAGAAGAATCGTTGCTATCCCTAATAAAAACATCAAAATCATTCCACCATAAGGGTCTTCTCTAAAAATTATGAAGGGAATGGCCAACAAATAATAATAAAAAGGTCCATGGAAAATTCCTCTAAAACCAGCAACCCCGGCGCCTATTTCTGACCCAATGAGGGTTAACTTGTGATCTGCGACAATATTTTTTACTGCAAGATAGTCTCTTCCCTGATCAAATCCAAAGAGAAAATTTCTATTCACAACCTCTACCGACCTCAAAATTATACCGCTAGCAAGTGCCGTAAAAAGTATTATATAGACAATAAGCTCAAAACTTATTATTTTAGAAAATATGTTATATCTCATGTTCGTTCTTCAGTAAACTTCTTTCCCTTTTTTTCTCATATAGTAATAGTACAAATATGATTCGGGAACACCTTCTTGAAAACCAATCTCTCCTCCCTCTTTGATTGCCTTAAATACCTTTTTGCTTCTCTCGTAAATTCCACCTTCTTGATATGAAAAAAATTTGCTGATATTAAATACGCTATAATATATTAAAAAACAAGATAAAATAATTTGCAGTATCAAATTTTTAAGTAAAAATATTTTTGCTAATAAATATGCAATAATCACAAGCGCAATAAATCTGTTTGCTACAAAGTAATAATCGCTTATCTCTCCGCTGTAGGTAGAAAGCACAAACCAAGGAATTACAAACCAAAGGGCTATAAGATAACACAATGCCAACTTTTCTTTTGATAAGGATTTAAAAAGATAAACAAAGATAAATAGGGGTGGAAGAATAAACTTTAGGGGTTTAAGTATTGAAAAAGTAAAAAAATGCTCAAATTGTATAAGAGCATCGCTTGTTAATTGCAATACGCGTCTTAGATGAAATCCATGATAGTAACTGTTTCCGTATTGCAAAATACTAGATCCATGTTGCTGATTTTGTAATATTGCAATAATACTTGGAATTAGCCAAACAACAAATATTGGCAATGCGATAAGACTGTATTTAAGCATCTCCTTTGTTTTTGGGAAAAAAATAAGAGAAAGAAAAATCATAATAGGAAAATAAATGGAGGTAAAATGAATATGAAACGAAAAACCTAGTGCAATCGCTAAAAGAATCACATATCTTGGCTTCCCTATTATGATTTTGTAGATGCTGTAAAATATAAGAAGTGAAATCGCAGGAATAAAATTTACTGGCCATTGTACTCGGTCAAAAATAATACCCGAAAATGCAACTGTATTTATAAAAACAGCAATAAGAGCAACCCCCACGGAAAAAATTTTTTTAGTTACATAGAAAAGAACTAAAAATGTAAAAATACTTGTAGCTCCAGCAAAAAAACCAGAGGCCATAGGATTAAGATTAAAAATCCAATAGAAGAAAGCTATCATGTAATAATATGCAGGACCAATAAATATACCGCTATTTTGTTTTGCCACCATTCCTACTAGGGGAAACTCGTGGTTTACAATTAAATTTTTAGCAGCCCATGCATTATCTACTTGATCCCATGCGAATGGATTTCTCGTACTAATCTGGTAGAACCGTAAAAATATTAATAAAATAAATATAAGAAAAAAAAATGCCAAAACTTTGTTTGTCCAAACACCTAAAGCAAAACTCGTAGTAATGTTCGTGATTGCAATAAACGTTCTTTTCACATCAGTCTTTATGCACAATTCTAATGGCTACTTCTCCATCTGGATAGTCAATTCTTTTTATAGTTTTAAATATCTCTTTAAGATCAGATGGGCTTCCAACGAGAAGAATATTGCTTTCATTCTCTTCGTAGTAATTAAATGGCCTAAATTCAAAATTTAAAAATTTGTTTCTATTCTCTTCTTGAATACCTGACTTAGTTCCCCCTTCCGCCAAATACTTTGCAGGATCATATTTTGAATAAAATAAGAAAAACATATGGGATTGATCTAGCGGCTGTACATTAGAAACTATAATTTTATTATATTTACTATGCATAGGCATAAGATATTCAACAATTTCTTTATATCCATACTGCCAATATTTCGCATGAAAATAATTCTGCTGAACAAAATACTGATTCAAGTAATATGAAAAATTAAAAATAAAAAATAAAATACAAATAGTAAATATTAGATATTTAATTTGTATTTTTAATATTTGCCTGCCCGCCGAAGCCTTGGCGAAGGCGGGATACTTAATGCTTGATACTGCTTTTATAGCAGTAAGCAGTCCCACTGCTGTAAAGATTTGAAAAGTTGGCAGAAAATTAAGAGTACGCACTGCGTGAGGCACATCGCTTGTTATAGAAGCAGGAACTGGAGCTATTAAAAACCAGATGAATATAAACATTTTTGTTTTTTTTGGGAAATTACTAAACAATAACTTGTATATGCCAATCAATAAAAATGGCAATTCCCAAAGATACAAAAGCGCCATGTTTGGCGCATGATGACGTGCTATATCTCCCTTTATAAATAACCAATTAAGATCAAGATGGGAAAGATATCCAGAAAGAATATTTTTTAGATATGTAATGCGTCGGTTGTCCAAAATAAAACCAATATAATCTTTATTTTCCCGATCTTTCGTAAGACGCTCAACATTTTCTTGAAGAAGCGGTGTTTGGTTAGCAAGTATGCTCACGTCTTGAGCTCTAGATAATGCATCTCTATTGGTAAGTGTATAATAAATTATCGGCAAAGAGACAAAAAAACCCAGGATTAAAGCCACAGATATATATTTTTTGGGGACCAAGATAATTTTTTTTCTAAAGATAATAATCAAAGCAAGAAGCAACAACGGCGTAAAAACCTTCTCGCTTTGATATGCATATAAATTTACAGCCATTGCTATAGATGACAATGCCAAAAACCACGGTCTTTTTAGCCCCCAAAGAAAAAACAAAACAGCAAATACGTTAAAGGCGAGTCCAACATTTGCCTCAAAAGCAATTCTTGAAAACTGTATATGCCAAGGCGATAAGGCTAGCAAAAACGAGGATAGAAGCGCAATTATTTCAACTTTTGAATTTTGAGTTGTAGTTTTGACCGCGTCTGACGCGGTTTTGACCGCGTCTGACGCGGTTTTGAGTTTTGAGTTTTGAGTTTTGAGTTCTTGTCTAAACACCTCCTTCACCAAAAAATATGTAGCAATAACCGTCAAAATACCAAAAATTGCCGATGGCAATCTAACAGCAAAGACAGTTAAACCAAATAGCTTAATAAATGGTATTACAAGATAAGCATAAAGTGCTGGTTTATAGTCATCGAATGACCGCAAAATAATTGGCAAAAATTGTCCATATTCATCTCGCCCTGTCTCTATAATGGAATAAGCATTGTATCCAAGAGCAACTTCATCCCAGTTAGGGGAAATTGGCACATCGCCTAACTTCCACAATCTCAATACCGAAGATATAATAATAATTACAAACAAAACAAGATATAAAATTTTACTTTTCATATCATAGCCTATAAGCAGTAAGTTGTTCCATTCCATTTAACAAATAAAATTTCTTTAATATATCTCCTTTTGGGTGGACCCTTCCCGGCGTGTCTATATATAATACTTTTCTTGTTTTTCCCTTTATAGAACTTAAGCTGTCGGCAAAACGATACTTTAGGAAACCTGAAACTGTAACAAATCCAAATGCGTCTCGTTTAACAATCGCGGTTCTTCTAAAGATTTCTGGATCAGTCTTTGTAAAAAATGCGTAATAGATATATGGTCTTCCCATTCCTGTGGTTATCCTTATTTGATCATAGTCATCCTGCACGCTTTTAACATATTCTATTGATTCCTTGTATCCATATTGCCATTCTCCCGAATATCCTCTTGGGTAATGGGCATAGTAACCATGAAGGTAATATGAAATATTAAATATCAAAAATGAAAAATACAAAGTAAATATTAAATATTTGATATGCCTGCCCTGAGCGAAGTCGAAGGGTATATTTACTATTTTATATTTAATATTTGATATTAATCCTAAAACATTAACTAAGCCGTATGCTGCAATGATTTGGAAGGTTGGGAGCGTTGTCTCAATCCGCAGCGCATGAGGGGTTTCTCTAGCTGTTGCCGCAGGAATGATCCCAAGCATCATCCATAGAGGAACGAGCCGCCAATACCCAATTTTCTGCCTAAATAAGTATAAAAACCCTGAAATAAAAAAGGGCAGTTCCCATAAATATAACTGTCCTACATCTTGTGTTGAGAACTTTGGATTTCCATCCCCTTTTATAAAAAGAAACGAGGGGTTAAGATGATCAAAATAATGTTTTATATATTCAACCCCAAATGCTAGGCGACGGTTATGTATTATTTTCGACCACCAAGCACCTCCATCGTTTTCTATCTCCTGATTTGTTCTTTCTATAACATCTAAATCCCAAAATATATTTACCTCTTTAAATCTCAAGCTTGCTTGAGGAGAAACCAAAAAACTTGCAATTGGAGCAATCAAAACCACTCCCAGAACCACAACCATAAAGGTTTGATACTTAATCCTCCATAAAGTTTTCCAAAAAATTAACGATAAAAGTATAAGAAGAATTGGGGATACTATTCTTGCTGTATTAAATGTATATATAGAAAGAACAAAGGAAAAAACAGAAATCAAAAGAAACCACTTCTTATCTTGTACTGCTGCCAAAAACAGCCAAACCCCAACAACTATAAAAAATGTGGCAACATTTGCCTCAAAAGCTGCCCTGGACAAATTTATGTGCCACGGGGAGATGGTAAGAAGTAAAGCAGATAGTAGTGCAATCGTCTCAATTTTTGAATTTTGATCTGTGTTTTTGATTTTTGATTTTTGATTTTTGATCTCAGGATAAAATATTCTCTTTGTTATAAAATATGTCACAACCACAGTCAACACGCCAAAAAAAGCCGAAGGAAACCTCACAGCAAATTCATTGAGTCCAAATATCTTAATAGGCAAAACAGTTAAGTAAGCATACACCGGAGGCTTAAAGTCTCCAAAAGATTCAAGATAATCAAGGGGCAGAAAGCGACCAAATTCATCCCTTCCATCAATCCCCAAAGAATATGCATTATATCCCCATGCCGCTTCATCCCAAGTAAGAGATGGGGGATTTTCTCCCAGCTGAAAAAACCGCAGAAAGAGAGCAATAAAAATTATAACTGCCAAAATAAAAATATATTTTCTCTCTTTAAATTTCATAATTCTACTTTATCATCGGAAATGAATCCCAAGCTCTATAGCTTTATCGTGTGGGATACGTTGCTCTTCAAGACTTAAATTAAATTTCTCGATTGTAAACCCATTGGGAAATTTTTTATTTTCTACGGGTTCTAACGAAATACCAACCGGAACTTTACGCCACCAGACGTGAGTCATGTATGGATCATCTGCTGGTGGAGGAGCGGCAATAACGTATGTTGTTGGTTTTTTTACATATTCGAAAGCTTTTGCATTAGCTTTTTTAAAATGATAAAGCATTGCGTACCGCGGCTGATACGCAAGCGCATCAGGCGCAAAGACAAAATAGCCAAATTCTTCGCCTTTTTGCAAAGTGATCACTTCGGAAGCAACTCTGCTTAAACCCTTCCATGAATTGATTCTATCTCCCGCATATGATCGGGCTTCAATTTGGCCCCGAACGTTGTTGAAATTGGCAAAAAATACTATAATAACAAGGGGTAAAACAAGCAATCGGTACTTCGTTGCCAAAAATGAAACAAGCCATAAAGTGGTCAGTGGTATAACAAGGTATACGTAATGGAACAAGAGAACCCCTTTGTTAAAAACAGAAAACAATATATATCCAAAATAATAGAAAATAAAAAGAAAATAAATATGTCTGTATTTATTTACATTTTTAATCTGCAAGATCGTAAAGAAGATAATAAAAGAAAAAACTATATAGTTAATTAACGTATTGCCACTATTTTGTTCAAAAATCTGCATAGAAACCGTATTATTAACTCTATTTTCTATAAATGACTGTATTGATATAAAAAATTTCGAAGAAATACCTGTAGCAAAGAGTGCCTTTGCCATTCCAAAATCGTGCCGAAAGTCGAAAAGTATAAAATTAAACAGAAAAACGGGTAATAAAAAACATGTAATAAGATGCTTATAAAGTTTATGCTTAATCATAAATCCAAAAATAAATAGGGCTGAAATGATTAAAAATTGCATTCCAATGCCCACATTAAGCTGGATAAGTATTGCTATTGCAAGCATATGAAAAGCAAGATAAAGCTTCTTCTTACTTTTTGCATACATACAAATAGTAAAAAAGGACATTGGCATAAAAAAGAATGTTGCCTCTGAATGAAATACGCCGTTTATGTGAAGCACCATTCTGCTTGAAATAAGTGCAGTAAAAACGAAAGCTGGAAATATGCCTAAAAGCTTTTTTATCATGAAAAAACTTGTTAGCAAAAAAATGGCCTCAAGAATAATCCAGAACCAGGCTACAGCAATTGGATTGCCGCTGCCAATCATGTAGGAAGGATAGTTAATGTACGTCCAAAGAGGGCCGTTAAACAAACCATTTGTGCTAGACCTAGGACCGATAAAAACAATTTTCTTTTCATCCAATTCTTGGAGAAGAAAAAAATCTCTGGCAACATCGTTAAAAAAATTTACTTCTCCATGGCGAACGGACGAAGAGCTAAGATACAGGTTGAATAAAGTCAGAAGTATCAAAATCGAATAAAGCAGTGGCTTCATATGCGCTCTTTGTTATGATACCATATTTCAGGCATATTATAGAATAATTTAGAGATGACTTTTCGATAAGCTCAGGGTCATCGTGGGAAATTCGAACTATGAAACGGCTATTTAAATCCCCAGATTTTTTCATATTGCTATTTATTCTCATTGGTTTATTGTTCATTTATAGACAAGTTATTTTCAATGGAAAAATTCTTTTTCCATCAAATTTTCTCGCTCAATTCTATTCTCCTTGGAGAACAGAAAAGTTTCCGGGCTGGGAAGCGGGCATCCCTCATAAACCAATTGGCGACGACCAGATACGGCTATTCTATCCCGAAAGATCATTTGCTAATGAAATGCTGGCAAAAAATACTATTCCTCTTTGGAATCCTTACATTTTTGCAGGAACCCCATTTCTTGCAAATTTTCAGTCCGCAATATTTTATCCATTAAATGTTTTCTATTTTTTCCTACCGCAAATTGTTGCTTGGCAAATCCTTCAATTTATTCAACCAATTATGGCAGCATTTTTTATGCATCTCTTTTTAGGCTTATTTCGCCTTAAAAAACCTGCCATTTGGCTTGGGGCACTAGCTTTCGGGTTTTCTGGGTTTATGATTGTGTGGAGCCAGGAAAATGCAGTTGTTGCCCAATCGGCATTATGGCTTCCCCTTGTCCTCTATGGAATAGAGGGTTATCTTACAAACAAAAAATTTTGGTATTACTGTATAACTATTGTTGCTTTTGCATGCTCATTGTTTGGAGGATTTATCCAAATAACTTTTTATATATTCGTATTTTCTTTCCTGTATGGTTTATTTCGTATCAAATCTTTAAAGCTTCCCTTTTCCCAATATACGTTTAAAGTAATTGGTATTTATCTTTTTTCTTTATGTCTCTCAGCGGTACAATTACTTCCATCAATAGAAGCTTTTTTAGAATCTCCGCGAAGCACATCTTCTGCCTGGTACTTATTTGAAGGCTACCTTCTTCCTATTACGCATGTATTTAATGCTTTTGTACCAGACATTTTTGGGAATCCGGGAGCATATAATTTTTTTGGCCGAGGATTCTATCGAGAAACAATTCTTTATGCAGGACTTGTGCCATTTTTCTTTGCAATATATGCAAGTTTCAGAACGAAAAAAAATCCCGTTGTTCTTTTCTTTGTTATATCTACCTTCTTCTCTTTTTTCCTGACGCTTGATTCACCGTTTACAAGATGGTTATTTCAGCTCCCTCTTCCCCTTCTTCCAACATTTTTACCAAGCCGCATCCTTATGATCACCGCATTCTCGATCGCCGCTCTCTCATCCTTTGGATTATCTAAATTAATAGAAAATAGGAATAAGAACGATCGAAAACTTATGCGCAATATTCTCTCTATGTTTTACATAGCATTACTAATAATTTTCCTATATGGAATTTTATTATTGAATTACGGCCATACTACATTTTTTCGGGAGTTAAATGATTATGTAATTAGACATGGCTCATTTCCAACAAAGGAAAATATTCTCGTTCTTTTAAGAAATCTTGTTCTGCCATTTACAATGCTTTCGCTTCTTCTCCTTTTCTTACTTCAAAAAAAAATTCATAATTTATCGATCTTTGGAATCATCATTCTAACTATCATTGGACAATTTTATTTTCTTAATAAATACCTTGTCGTAGGTCTACCCCAATTTCTTTTTCCCAAAAATGTTGCCTTATCATTCTTGCAGTCCAAAAACTCATTAGATAGATTTTTAACACTTAGACAACCAGTGGAAGAGAATATATCAACCTATGCGCGTATCTATTCTGCAGAAGGAGCAAATCCTGTTTTTCCAAGACGATACGGAGAACTACTTTTTGCACTTAAAAATAACGGAAAACTTATAAAAGACATTCCCCGTATCGAAGCAAGACTTTCGGAAGTAGGGGATAAAGAAAATCCTTTTGAAGACAATAGAAGACTTCGTCTTTTATCGCTTCTTGGGGTAAAACATGTGTTATATTACGACGACCATAATCCTGAGAATAGCAAGGCAAATAAATTCCCTGAAAATCTTTTCAAACCAACTTGGCAACATAATAATTGGTACGGATTTGAGTATGTTAATAGTTTTCCAAGAGTTTTTCTAACTAGTAATATTCACATACAAAATGATCCTCAGAAAATTTTAGATTTAATTTTTAATCCCGACATCAATCTTTTAACTACGGTTATTCTTGAAGAAAAACCCAAAGAAATTGCCAATTCTGATAAATTTATTGAGCTATCCAAACCCTCAGCTGATTCATTTGCGTCAATCACGTCTTATAAGCCTCATGAGATAGTTATTAATACAAAGAC
>CAZPZA010000001.1:0-24495 GCA_964590985.1 uncultured Gammaproteobacteria bacterium | reverse complement strand
GCCTTATTGATCCTCATGTTCATTTACGCGATCCGGGGCAGACTCACAAAGAAGATTTTTATACCGGAACTTGCGCCGCGCTTGCCGGAGGTTTTACCACAATCTTTGACATGCCGAACAACAAAGTCCCTGTTACAACTTCAAAATTATTAAATGAAAAAATAAAAATTGCCAAGAAAAAAATTGTCTGCGACGTAGGATTTTACTTTGGATCAATGGGTGACAATCTCGATGAATTCAGAAAAGTAAAAGATAAAGTAATGGGACTTAAATTATATCTTAATCAAACTACTGGAAACTTTATTGTTCAGAAAAACATCTTAGAGAGTATATTTACCGCTTGGTTAAACGCGTTCCAAAGTATAGCACTACATAGTAGTATACTTTCGACGAAAAACGTAAAACCGATACTTGTACATGCAGAAGGGAAGAAAATTGAAGATGTAATAAATGTAGTTAAAAAAATAAAAACACCGACTCATTTTTGTCATATAAGTCAAGCTTTTGAACTTAAAATGATCATACATGCCAAAGAACAAGGCCTTCCAATAACCTGTGGCGTAACTCCTCATCATTTATTTTTGAATGAAAAAGATGCAAAAATCCTTGGTCCTTTTGGAAAAATGAGACCACCTTTGCAAAGTAAAAAAGATGTAGAGTTTTTGTGGGAAAATTTAAAATATATTAACGTTGTCGAATCCGACCACGCCCCCCATACAATTGCGGAAAAAGTGGGAAAAACTATGCGGGTGGCGGGCGCGGGGGACCCCGTCGAGCAACCGCAGGGAGCAAAGCGACTGAGGATGTCGGACGGGGGTAAAGCCCGCCAGGACCCGCAGATTCTTCCACCTTTTGGAGTTCCTGGTTTTGAAACAACCCTTCCACTTTTACTAACCGCAGTTTCTGAGAAAAGATTAACACTTAGTGATATCATTCGTCTCTGCCACACAAACCCTGCAAAAATTTTTGGAATTAAAGTTGATAAGGAAACCTATACCGAAGTAGATCTTAATTCATCATTCATCATTCATAATTCATCCTTATTTACGAAGTGTGGTTGGTCACCATTTGAGGGAATGAAGGTAAAAGGAAAAGTTGTGAGAGTTTTTATTCGTGGAAAAAAAGTCTTTGAAAACGGAAAAATCCTCGCAAAAGAAGGATTTGGGAAAATTATTACCGCTTCGGCATAGCTATTCCGATCCCATATCGGCATAGTTCATCCCCTTGTACAAAATCTCTAAGGCGGTGTCCTATCTAGTCCACCTCCCATGTAACTCTTCGAACAAGAATTGACTATTGACAAAAAATAATAAGATCTATAAACTAAAATCCCAGCGACATGAAAAAAATTTCTCTTTGTGCCGAAGGAAAAAGGCTCGCTTTAGATTTTGATGATCATTTCCTAAATTTAATAAATGTTAACCAAAGTCTAAACCAAGGCGCCCACGAAAGCTATCAAGAAAGAGGAAGAGTATATGTCGATGTACCCCAAATAGTAGGCATTACAGGCGCTTGTGAGAATGTTGATACTCTTTTTAAGGTAGGCAATCGTCTTGATCTACCGCTATTTTTTACCCAAACAGGCCAACTTGCTCTCGAACAAGCACTCCAGTCATTGCCAGCTGTATACACTATTATTCATTCGGGCCGCGATGAGGACAAAGAAGATGAAAGACATCTTAGACAATTCAGGCTTACAGAAGAAGAGTTTGACTGCACACTTACTGGTCTTACAAGGGAAAACTATGACGAAGATCAAATGTATGGAGCTTTGCTTAATAGTATTCAAAAAACAGTGCAGTCCATGATTAAAAAAGTGCTAATAGATCGTGAGGAGATTTTAAGAAAGGTTTACAAAAGAAATGTAGATAGACTAACTGAAACAACAATAAAAAATTTTTTAAGAATCGAGTATGAATCAGCAATAAAACTTTTAAATAGCAACGGTTATCCAGAAGTTAAATTTGGTGATGATTTAAAAACTAAACACGAGGCAAAAATTGTTGAACTCCTTAATAAAAAAAATGGGGAGTTGCCGGTGTTTATCATGAAATATCCCAAAGAAATTAAGTTTTTCAACATGAAGGTTTATACTAAAGATGAGAGAGTGGTGTTATCTGCAGATTTAATTTTTCCTTATGCCGGAGAGGGAACAGGAGCATCGGTTCGCGAGCATGATTTCAAAAAACTCAATAGCCGATTAATCACCTCCACCATGTATCAACTACATATAATGCGAGGAGGTAAATACGAAGATTTTAAATGGTATCTAGATATTATAGAGCAAAATTCTACTAATCCGCACGCTGGTTATGGCATTGGAAATGAAAGGGTACTGCAATACATTTTTGCTGAAAAAGATATTAGAAATGTTTCTATTTTTTCACTTCTCAATACTCAAACAGAAGACTGGAGCAAATCAAGGTATGGACAAGCTGCAATCTTAAGTCAGAAAAAAACACATGTTTTATTGACAATTGGGAAAATTAAAAATAAAAAATTTTTACTGCCTCATATCAAAAACTTGGCAAGAGACTCAAATGTCATTCTATATACTACCGAAAAAACACATAGATTTTTGAAAGAACATGGAATACCTACATCTCTTGTCTACAAAATCTCTGAAGGAGGCAAAAACCCAAATATTGCCGATCTTTTACAAAGAAAGGTTTTTGACCTTGTCGTCAACATTCCAACCAGAGATAAGATTAAAGAGGGCAAGGAGTTTACTGATGGAAAGTTGATTAGAAAAATTTCTGTGAATATGGGAATAAATTTAATTACCGATGTTGAAGTAGCAGCAATGGTCATTGATAATTTGAGTAATCAGCATTAGTATGCTATTCCGATACGGGATCGGTACAGATACGACGATCCGGTATTATGCTTTGATAGTCCTAACTATAAAACAATCTGTTTTTGGTAGTACTTTATAAACCTCAATCACTGTCTTTTTGAAAACTGGATGAATTAAATCTTTGTCCAAATCCATTAGGGGCTTTAAGACAAAATCTCGCTTATGAAGACGAGGGTGGGGAATTTCAAGATTATGATCTTTGCAAATAAGATTGTCATAAAATAAAATATCAATATCAATTTCTCTTGGTCCCCATTTAAATCTTTTTATTCTACCAACTTTTTTCTCAATATCTTTGACAAATCTTAAAAGATGGATAGGCGATAGGGAAGTGCTCCCCCTAACAGCAGTATTCAAAAAATTATCTTGCTCTTTATAACCCCAGGGTTTTGTCTCGTATACTGGCGCAACAACAATATCTGATACTTTTTCTTTCAAAAGCTCAATAGCTTTTAGCAAATTTGCCTTTTTATCTCCCACGTTTGCTCCAAGACCTAAGAAAATTTTGTGTGATGTCATTATTGTATTTTATTTTAACCTATCCAAAAGAGCCAAAAACTTTTTTGTTTGTAAAACATCATGAGTCCTTATTATATTTGCGCCGTTAAGAACAACAACTGCTGTTTCGGCAAGCGATGCTTCTAGTCTTTCGGTTGGGGAGGGGAGAGTATCCAATTTTAGCTCTTCCTGCAAAAGCTTTCCCAAATGACTTTTTCTTGAAACACCAATCACGATAGGTAGCTCTAACGACTTGATCTCTGACAGTCTTTTAACAATCTCCAAATTCTGCTTAATCGTTTTTCCAAAACCAATTCCTGGATCTACAAGAAACTGTTCTCTTTTCAAGCCTTTAGAAACTCCGATTTTAATCTGCTCTCTAAAAAATCCCATTATATCTTTTATAACGTCTTTATAAACTGGTTCTTGTTGCATAATCTTGGGTTTTCCTTTTATGTGGTAAATAATTACTGGCACATTAAACTCTTTCGCAACATCTGCTAGTTTCTCGTCAAACAAAAATCCTCCCAAACTATTTACTATGTTAGCTCCTTCCAAAAGTGCTTGTCTAACAACTTCTGATTTATAGGAATCTATAGATATCAAAACCGCGTCTGACGCGGGCAAAGTATTTTTTATTTCTTTTATAACTGGCACTACTCTTTTTATTTCTTCATCAACCGATACGGGCTCTGACCCAGGTCTTGTTGATTCGCCGCCAACATCTATAATATCCGCACCCTCCAAAACCATCTCTTTCGCCCGGCCAACTGCTTTTTTAGGATCAATATACAAACCGCCATCGGAAAAAGAGTCGGGAGTTACATTGAGTACTCCCATGACCAACGTTTTCCTACCAAAAACCAACTGTTTTCCCATAGACGCTATTATATGCTATTTGTTACAAAACTTTTTTGTTTAAATCGTTCAAATCCACTTCAAATCCATCACAGATTGCGCAATTGAAAAATTTGTGATACTTTAGGATTATAGCTAAACTTTAACTTTAGCAATTTATTTATGCGACCACCTTCTAAGAAAATTGATCCAAAAGTAAAAGAAGTGTTAATGCTCCTTGGTGCAGGAACATTCCTTGCTGCAAGTATTGTTATGCCTAATCTCCCAATGGTTTTAAAGCCATTCTTGGACGAAAAGAAAAAAAGAGAAGAAAACGAGTGGAAAAAATTTAATACTTGGAGATTAAAGCAAGTATTAAAAAGAATGCATCAACAAAAATTGGTTGAGATAGTAGAGAACAACGAAGAACATATAGTAAAAATCTCTGAAAATGGTAAAAAAAGATTGCTTAAGTTTAATCTTGATGAAATGGAACTTAAAGACCAAAAATGGGATGGAAAATGGCGAATTATAATTTATGATATTCTTACCGGCAAAAAGGAAGAGGCAAGTCTTTTTCGAAAAACCTTAAAAAGACTTAAATTCCTAAAGCTCCAAAGAAGCGTATATTTAACGCCATTTAAGTGTTATGACGAAATTGAATATTTACGCCAAGTTTGCTCCATTAATACAGAAGCATTAATACTTACGGTAAGCGGACTCGAAAATGAAAAAGCCTACAGGGAATATTTTGGAATTTAAAAACCCAGTTAAAAACTAAATGCTTATAATTATCACAAATTTTTCAATTCATCAAATTGTGATGGTTTAAGAAATGCATTTGAGATAGAAAATATTACCTAGACTGATCCTAGGAGTTTGAGGGGGGAGGACGTTATTTAAGTTGTTGCTTTCCAACTTGTGGTCGGGCAAAAGCAGTCTCAGCAAAATTCTTTTTCCGCATCGCCAATAGAAAACCGATATGGGATCGGTACAGATACGACGATGTGGATAAATTTATTTGTTCCCCGAATGAAAAGTCTGATGTACTTCTCGCAACTGCCTATTTGTTATATGAGTATAGATCTGGGTAGTTGAGATGTTTTTATGCCCCAACATTTCTTGAACCGATCTTAAATCAGCGCCGTTTGTCAGCAAATCTGTTGCAAAGCTGTGTCTTAGCGTGTGCACCGTAGCATCGACAGGGAGCCTTGCTAAGCGAACATATTTTTTAACAATTCTCTCAACACTTCGGGAAGTCAAGCGCATCTTTTCGCCATTATTTTGCTCATCCACTCTCCCCGAGTACCGAATAAAAAGGGGCGCAAAACGATCTTTCCGTTTTTCAAGATATCTCATTATCCATGCAGCAGCTCTATCAGAAATAAAAACAACACGGGCTCGTCCGCCTTTTCCAATTACTCCAAATTCTTTTCTTTCTAAATTTACTTGATTATGATTAAGCCTTACAAGTTCCGAAACTCGAAGTCCGGTAGAAAACAAAAGCTCCAAAATTGCTCTATCTCTTAATCCTTCTTCTTTTGAAGTATCAACCATATTTACCAACCGATCAATTTGGTCTCTATCTAAAAACTTTAAAGACCTGCTTTCTGCTTTGGGTAAATCTATTTTGGAGGGCTCAAGAGTTTTGTGATCATTTTTTATTAAAAATCTTAAAAAACTTCGGAGAGCTATTATGTAATAGTTTTGTGTAACTCTTTTTAGAGTAAGCCCTTTCTTATCAACTCTGTTTGCCAAATAAACTCTATATTTTCTAACAGTTTGTAAGTTGAGATCGGAAATCTGTCTGTTGGGTAGGGTAGAGCAGAACCATTTTGCAAATATGTCTAGATAATGTCGATAGTCACGAATAGTTAATTTCGAACAGTTTTTCTCCACTTCTAAGTGTTCGAGAAATTGAATGATTAGATCATCAAGATAGCTACTCATATTAAACAATTTTTTCCTTGCCCCGTCATTGCGCTCTTCGAGGCGTATTCGAATAGAATTGAAAAGCCGAGAAGTAAGCATGTGTGGGGTCAATCTCTAGGTATTCTAGAAATTGCTTAATTAAAGAAAGCAGTTCTCTATCCATATGTCGCACAATAATTATGCGACATAAAAAAATGTTTGTCAACTAACAATAAAAGGGCTACGGCATTTCTGGTACACCAAGCATGTATCCCCTCCAGGGATATGTCACCAAAAACTTATAATTTCCTTTGCGTGCTTCTGGCTCCAAATGCCTCCTTAACTTCTTTATATAGTTTCTCAAAGCTGAAGCTTTATCAATAGAGATGTCGCTACTATAGTCGTCCCATATTGCACTCTCAAGAGCTTGAGTTGATAAAACTCTATTTGGATTGTGCGTAAAAACCGTTAACAACTTATTAAGAGTTGGAGTCAGCCTAAATTTTCTTCCATCGCTTTTCATCTCAACTTCTCCCGTCTCTACGTTATATATAAATAACGAATTTTCAATTATCTCTTCCTTATAAGGGATGCCTTGGATGTCTTTTTCTCTTGGCGGTAGGTCTTCTACGCCTGCTTCTTCTAATATTTTCCATGCTTTATCAAACGCTTTTTGTTTTATGGAATCTTGATTTGCTGGCA
Organism: uncultured Gammaproteobacteria bacterium; assembly: GCA_964590985.1. GTDB lineage: Bacteria > Patescibacteriota > Microgenomatia > Levybacterales > UBA12049 > CAZPZA01. The sequence continues at coordinate 17,690 of CAZPZA010000001.1, read as the reverse complement.
ACCCCCTTGTTCTTCCAAATAAATCTTCTAACATGGAAGTATCTTTTATCATACAGTTATTTTAATGTCAATAATCCTATAGTAGAGAACTGGGATTTGTATTTGCAAATGGGTTAAAAAGGAAGCAAACTAGATAACAAAAGAGGTATGGCGCTGAAAATAATGAGCAAATATGTAATAGAAAAAGGATGGGGAAAATGCCACTTCTCCCAAACACCCTCCAAATCTTGGGTCGCAAAAGTATTATTGTGCGAACCAATAGGTTTCTCCTCTCCTAGACTTAATCCCATTTAAAAGGAGAATGAGCAGCTTTATATACCCTCATATCCTTACGGATTTCGTTTAAACGTAAAAGATCTTCTTTTTTCCAATTAACTTTGATAAAGCCCCGTACTCCTCTTTGAACATTTACATTTCGCTTTTTGTTAGAAGCTATTAATTTCACTGCCTCTACCCATAACTTGAAATCTTCCGATTTCTTTCCATGAAGCTTATAACGAGTAAAAAATGGAACAATGATATTGAGAAGCTCATCCGTATCTTGAACCTGAAAACTAACAGAATTCCCTGAGATAGTGATTGTTCCACATCCGACCACTTGTCTAACTTTCTGCAATAAAGGAAAGTCGTCTTTTCGAAGGGTAATAATAAAAGCGGACTGCCAACCGAAGTAGACAGGAGAATTGGGCCGGTTCTTTTTAAAGTCACGACGAAACTTTAATGCAAAACATCCTTCGCCATCTGTTAGACCAGCGACAAAGTCTCCTGATGGAAGAGAAGAAGGTTCCATACAAGAATAAAAAAAGAACTAGATAAGTGTATTGTACATATTAGATCTTAATTTGTAAATCACATTTTTGAGGAAATTAAGGAGTGCCGTAGATCATTCGTTATTTATTTTACTATTTAGATTGATTTTACAATCTAAACGTTCAATTTTCGCCTCGCAATCACGCGAAAACAGACATTCGTATTTTTTTCATTAGAAACCGTTTGCGAGCCGCCCCTCAGGCGGAGAGCACATTACGGTTTCTTATGTCCGCCTTTGCACAGTATAGAAATCGATCTGAGCTCGACGAATAGTACTGACAAAGCGCAAGACAAGATTGGGGCGGAGGGCAACTACTTATCCTTCAATCCCTGTGAAAACTCAAGCAGAAATCTCGTGAAAATTCTATTCCAACAAAAGTTATCCACAATTTATATCCTATAATAATTTAGGTAAATATATCAAAATAGATCATTTGGGCCAACCAAAGCGTTTTTTAAAACAAAACATCATCTGTCATATCTCCTCTCCTCTTCCCTACCTTTATGCTAATCAAACGACAAGACCTCGTAAAGACACCCCCCCCAACGAGGTGTCTGCTTTTTACGAGTCTATCTTTTAAAAGCAAACACAATAAACAATATAAATACCAGACTTCCTACCCATATATACTCCCACATAATGCTTTTAAAAAGCCTCCTATCTAACCAAACCTGAGAAATTCCAACTGTTATGTAGAAGAAACCAGTCAAAAACAAGGCTATAATCGTCGGAAGTACCGACCAAAACCACAAAATAAATGCTATCTCTGCTAAACAAAGACTAATGGAGAAAACCCATAATAAATTAGAAAAAAACCTACTTTCCAGACTATGTGCCCAAAGCGAATGCAAAACAAAAGGGAAAGAAAATCCAAAAACAAAAAGCAGAGTAAGAAAACCGTTTAAGTGCATCGAAAAAATAACGTTGACAATAAAAAAGTAAGACAAAATAGTGGCTATAAAAGATACGGTACGGGCAGAAGATACTAAAGCTATAGTTCTTATCGATGAAACAACAAAAATGTTCATACTTAAAAGCAAAGAATACAAACCAAAACCATATATAGCTGTCATTACAATTCTTACTAAAAGCCTTTCAGGAACCAGAGGATAAAAAAGCGCAAAAGCAAGGCTGTAAAAAAACGGAAGAATAAAAACTTGCAAAGAATTGTTGTTTCTTAAGTCTTTATATACAGACCAGAAAAGAAGAAAAACAGAAAAGAATGCCAGGAAAAAAGCAATATAGAAAGTTTGGCTACCTAACAAATGTTGGGCTAAAAATAAAATAAGAGATGAGCTTACAGCGGTAATTATAAACTTTTGTCTCTTACCAATTCCTGAAAAATTTCTTCTGAATCTCAAATACTGCTTGAAATTAAAACCAATCAAAGACTTAGTAAATCTTAAGATTTGTATAAATTTTTTGTACATCATCCAATTCCTCTAATTTTTGCAATAATTCTATTGCTTTATTTAGTTTATCTTTATCATCAACACTCATTTCTACAAGCGGTTTCCTTATAATCTCAACACTTGCAATATTAAAGCCTTTTTCATGGAGGCAATCTCTTGTTTTTCTAGCGTCTTTATAATCGGTATAAATAATCATTGAGTCTTGTTTCTCTTCTAAATCTTCTGCGCCGCATTCAACAACCTGCTCAAATATTTCATCTAGTGTTCTTCCCTCTTTTTTAACAACTATTTGTCCAACTTGCTTAAATTGATACGTCACCGATCCCGGTTGACCAAAAGTCCCCCCAACGCTTCTAAAGAGATTTTTAATCTCGCTTGTTGTACGCTTCGAATTATCTGTTGCTGCCTCAATAACTACACTTACTCCACCAGGTGTAAACCCTTCACAAATCACTTCTTCCAAGCCCTTTGCATCGCCTCCTGATGCTCTTGCAATTGCCTTTTGGATATTTTCCTTTGGCATATTTACCTCACGAGCTTTTTCTATAGCTAGTCTTAACCTAAAATTACTCTCTGGATCTGTAACTCCTCCTCCATTTCTTACGGCAATTGTTATGGCGTTTGCAATTTTTGTAAAAATTTGACCCTTTTTTATATCTGCCGCTCCTTTTTGTCTTTTAATTGTCGCCCACTTGGAATGCCCACTCATACTTGTACATTATACTTTTCCCCGTTGACTTTTTCAATAAAAGGTAGTAAAATTGATTTCACCAAAATTGCCACAAATGATTGCGTCAAAAAATCAAGCGATCCAAACAGCGCTCCACGGTGATTGGCTATATGCCACCAAAATAAATAAAGCAATTATAAATGACAACCCCCACGACATAGAAGCTCTAAATCGCTTAGCATTTGCTTACGCAATACAAGGAGATATCAAAAAAGCAAAATCTTTCTACAAAAGAGTTTTGAAAATAGATCCTCTAAATCCTATAGCTCTTAAAAACATAAAACGCATATCAGACCTACCTTCTCGACAAAGCAAAAAAAACGAAACTTATACTATTCCTGTTAATCATGCTTTTATAGAAGAAGTCGGAAAAACAAAAGTAGTGGAATTAATAAATGTAGCCCCCTCAAAAGTCATAGCTGCGCTGGCTGTTGGTCAACCGCTTGGCATTTTTATAAAACGCTCAAAGATATTCTTTCAGGACCAAAATAAACGATATATAGGCGCACTTCCTGACGATATAGGAAAAAGATTAATTAAATTTGTAAAAGGGGGAAATAAGTATGAAGCTTATGTGAAATCCGCAACCACCAACTATGTTGTGATATTCATAAAAGAAGAGTTAAGAAAAGCTAGGTTTAAAGACCAACCTTCTTTTCTTCAAGGAAACGATTACAGCTTAGAATTTGAAAAAAAACGTCAACCAAAAGATCACAATGACTAAAAGATATTGGTCTTTTCACCATCTTCTCCTATAACCAAAACTACATCTGTTATAGGTCTTGTCCCCAACTTATTACTCGTGTATCCTAAAATCTCTTCTAATTTTTCTACCGTATAGCTTTTTTCTCCGAAGTAGTAAATGGTGGATTGGGGTTCTGTCTTATCAGCTGATTCTATGAGCACTACGTTTCCCCCCATATTAGAAATAAGTCTTGCAAGTCTTCCGCCAAGACCATCAACGTCTGTAGAGTTTACGACTTTTATAGTTAAATTTTCTTTCTCGATTGCCTCGTCTCTTACCAACTCGCTAATAATTTTGTCTATCGCTTTATTATCCCAAGACAAAGAAACGCTATTATAGGAAAGATTGTTTGTGGGCACAGTTTTAGTAAACAAATAAATTTTTGCCATATCTATGATGGTAAGATTTGTTTCTAACTTGGCATAATTTAAAATAAGATTAGCTATTAAATCCGATATATTATCTTCTTTTATCCGAAAAGAGGTTGCAATAGAAGCGTCTATTGGAATTGCCAAAAGTTTGTTAATATTTATGTCTTGAACATCTTTGATGTAAAGCAAAGACAATAATTTCGATCTTCCCGAAAACGACATAATCCTTAAGTCCTTACCGTTCTCAATCTTAATTGTAAAGCGATTAGAGTCATCATAAATACTCTTGGAGAGTATAATTCCTAGTTTAAAAACTAAGGAAATTGCAATAAAAACAAGAACAAGTACGAAGAAAGCTACAATAAGTCTGATATTTGACGCAGCATCTTTTTTCTTTTTTCTTTTCATGGGCAGATGATATTGATATTAGCTGCCTGAAGGCTTCTTCTTCGAGATTATTTCGGGCATGATAACTGTTGGTGATCCAAGACCAGAAGTTGAAACAGTTTTTATAGCTTCTTTTTTCTTTTTTTTTCTTTCTCCCTTGTAAAATCCTCCATAAGCTCCCATACAATCACCTCCTTTAGAAGCTCTTAACTATCCCGCTTAGCAGGAGAGTTTTAGAGCTTCTTAAGTCCGCCTTAGAACGCTCCGTGAGGCGTGAACGAACAGTTCTGAAAAGCCTCACGGTAAGTTCAGGCGGACCCCAAAAGACATCAACACTCCAAATATTATCAACATTTTACGAGATAATCAAGAAAGCTGTTTTAAAAATAGCCTCAATATATCTGGTACTGCGCTCTGAAATTCAACCATCTCTTTGGTCTTGGGATGCATAAATGAAACTTTTGACGCGTGCAGAAAAATGCGGGGCAAAAACTTTCTGTCGTTTCTTGCTGTTTTTCTGCCAGCATAGAGGGGATCGGCAAAAATTGGATGATTGAAATACTTAAGATGCACTCTTATCTGATGTGTTCTCCCTGTTTCTGGATATAATTCAAGAAGCGTCAATGGTTCATTTTTATTCCCTAATACATAATACTTAATACTTAATACTTTATACTTAGTCACAGCTTCCCTCCCCTCGGCTACTACTCCAAACCTTTTCCTATTCCATGGTAATCTACCAACTGCTACATTTATCTCCCCTTCTGTCGGCTCTACCTTTCCGTGAACCAAAGCAATATATGTTTTTTTTACTTTTCTTTCCTTAAACTGCCTTTGCAAGTTTGTGAATGCCTCAAGATTTTTAGCTACCAAAAGAACTCCCGAAGTCTCCTTATCCAATCTATGAACAATTCCAGCTCTGTTGGAAAATTCGAAATTAGAATCTCGAAATTCGAAATCGTTTTGAGCATTTAAATTTTGTATTTTGGATTTGTTTCGGATTTCGTGCTTCGTGCTTCGGATTTTCAGATACTTCTCTACCCAATCTTGAAGCGTGTACTCCCCTTTTGTTGTATCCGACTTATTAACAATCATCCCAGACGGCTTATCCAAAACCAAAATCTCACTGTCCTCAAAAATTATCCTTGGTTCCATTTTTGAATTATCTCATAGAATTAGATATAATTCCAAAACTATGCCAGCACCACAAGAGCAAGACAGAAAACCGACGATAAGACTATCAAAAAGAACTTTGAAAACTATGCTTTAAGGAAGCAACCATTACCTCCGATACGAACCATTACCTCCGATACGGGATCGGTACAGATACGACGATGTGGGAGTTTTGCTAAAACCATTTACAATAATAATCATCTCTTAAGCTTTTCCCTAACCTTCTCCATCAACCTATAATGCAACCTATGCTGTTTGGCAAGAAGGGCAAGCGAGGATAAAAATAAGACTATTAAAATCCACTCTTCAATACTAAAATCAATCTTCTGCTTTTGTATAAAATTTGCAAGCAAGGAAACTGCGGAAAATGATAATAAAATTATAAGTGTTATTGTCCCATCTCTAAGTTCGCCCCTTAACATCTCGGGCAAATAAAATTTTATAACAACAGCCAACAAGGCTATATATGCAACAATTAATCCTATCATAGGAAACGTGTCTTCTTGCCCCCAAGATAGAATTACAAAACCCAAAAGCCCCACAGACAAAGCGACCAAAAAAGCAATAGAAAAAAAATCCAACAAACGACCAACTGGTGCTTTTGATTCTCTGGCATAAAACAAAAAAAATGCCAACAATGCCCCTACTACCCCACCAGTTAAAGAAAGCCCAGGAAAATAAGGAAACAAAAAAAACACCAAAGGATTTAAAAAACCAGAGCTTGGATTAAGGATAACATATAAAATTCTTGCCGAAAGCAAAGAACTAAACGCCATAACCAATGCAATGTCAAAAACCCGCTCCAAAGACGTGTCTTTCCGCAACAACACAAGATCGTCATTTGCCAAGAAATAAAGAGAGCCTAAAAATATCAAAAGGCAAACCAACAAAACCAAAATAAAAAATTCCATAACTACTTAAGCGAATAAATTGCCACACTTACAATTATTATCAAAACACCAATAAGGGTAATTACAATACCAACACCCAAAACGTCTGCAAGTCCTCCGGCAATTATAACTGGCAAAAAGGACACAGCCCCAATCAACGCATTCAAAAGACCATATATTCTTCCCCGCAATGTGTCGTCTGTTTCCATTTGGATTGTAGCATGAGATGGAACAAATATTAAGGATATTGCAAAGCCTACAATACCTGCCAGAAAAATTACTACATAGAGCGTATCAAAAACTTGAGGCAAAAAATTCTTAACCGATGGAAACAGAATAAATGTCAAACCTGCTGTTATAAATCCAACAAGTCCTAAACTTTTTGCTTTGTGTTTTTTACCTATACTTCCTAGGAAAAACGCTCCAAAAACAAGTCCGACACCAGCAGGTGCTATAAGAATAAGAGACAAACTCTCTATTTGAACATGAAGAACGGTTGCGACGTAACCAGGGCCCAAAACTGCAAACGTAAATATTACAGCTTGAGCAATGGTCAAAACAATTAAAGATTGCGTAACTTTTCTTGCGGCTCTTATAAAACGAAACACTTCTCTTATTTCTTTATACAAAGATACTCCAAGAGTTGCGCCTCCAAACTGTGGCTTGCCTATACTCTCTTTCTTCGCAACTTTTATTCCCAGTATAAAAAGCGTGCTTACAAAAAACAAAAAAATCAAAACAGCAATAGCATTAGTCTTTCCCAAAAGCAAAAGTATTGGGCCTGCCAAAATATATCCAGCAAAAATTGTGCTATAAATTCCTAAAGAAAAAACAGCATTTGCCGATAAAATAAGTTTTTTAGGGACAAGGCTTGGGATTATGGCAGATTCTGCTGGAAGAAAAAATTGGGTGGCAATAGCAATCAAAAAACTTAAAACATAAATAAGTCCCAAATGAAAACCAAATAACAAAAGTGGAATTAAAAGAATTCCTCTTGCTATATTGGTATAAAACAAAACGCTTTTTTTATTCCATCTGTCCACATAAGCGCCACAAACCAAACTAAAAGCAATGGCAGGCAGAGTAAAAGACAAAACAAGTATAGAAACAGCGGTATTAGACTCTGTTAACTGATAGATAAGAAATATAAGGACAAAATTTTGCATGTTAAATGCTAGTTGTCCGAAGAATTCCGAAAGCATCATGTAGGCAAAAGGAGGGATTTTAAGCACGCTAACTATGTCGTTGCCAACTATATGCTTTTTGAAAAGGTTCATATTAATCTACTATGTCTTCTCCTAGCTTTAAGTTTCGAGGCTCCTTAAATCATTTATAAAAATCATAGCAAAAATTGTAAAATTGTTACATTGCTCAATTGCTAAGACATTTTGTCAAGTGAACAATTAAACAATGAAGCAATAGAACAATGGAGCACTCAAACGGTACTTATGTATCAAATCTCCTAACTCGTATAAGTCCAGAGCATGGAACAACTTCTATATTTCTCTTTTCAATCTCGTCCAAAAACAAATTAGCGCCAATAGAGTCTGCTGCCATGTGTCCACAGTCAATAACATTTATGTGAGTAGCTTTTTTAAGTTCAAGAACCGATTCCTCTGGTACATGCATTTCAACAATTGTCCCAACCCCTGCCTTTGCCATTTCTAAATATAGCTCTTTTGAAGCGCTTGTGCCTCCTGTAAAACCAATCACCACTTTTCCAGCCCTCCTCTTCTCGGATCCGGCAACAATAAATGGACTATTTTTCCCTCTTATTGCCTCTTGAAATTCCGGTATTTCATTAATATAGTCCAAAACATCACCAGCTGTATCAAAAGTTTTATTTGTAAGATACTTTTCCATAAATTTATGACCAAGATTATCCCAAATAGTATGAAGAGCCAAAAGAGGAATATTCAGAAGCCTAGCAGCATCCACGCTTTGTGTGTGATTAAGTGGATTAAGTCTTCTTCGAACCGCTGCCTTTCTTTCCTCAAAGAGCGCAGAGGCAACATTTACTGGAACTCCTGCTTCTGCAAAAAGATCAATTTGGATATCCATAACCTCATATAGACTCGCAAGAGCGTGTCCACTTGGATGATGAGATATTACCAAATCAATTCTTTCTCCTTTTTGAATTAGCCGATCCGCAAGGAGTATTTCCGACGCATCGCCATCAATTCCAGCCATTAATTTTTTAACAACCATTTTTGGGTTGCCAACCAATATGCGAGAGTCTGAATAAGGATTTTTAAAAGATTCTTTGTCAAAATATTTCTTTTTCTTTTCTGACAATTCTCTATAGTCTTTTTTGGTGCGGGCAAGAAGATTTTTAACTGCCTCCTCTCCCCTAGGATCGGCTTTTACGCCCATTGCAACCGCTAAATCGTAGATTTCTTGAATGGTCATAAAAGAAAGTATATAATAAACAAGGCTTTTGGGCAAGTGGCGGAATGGTATACGCGGTAGTCTCAAAAACTACTGGTCGCAAGGCTGTGAGGGTTCGACTCCCTCCTTGCCCACTGTGAAAAAGACGGTTTTTATAGTGCATGGTTGGGATGGGCATCCAAAAGAAAATTGGTTTCCGTGGCTCAAAAAAGAATTAGAAAAGAAAGGCTTTGAGGTTTATGTTCCCCAACTCCCCGATGCAGATAACCCAAGAATCTACAAGTGGGTTCCTGCTTTGTCCAATGCGGTCGGCACTGCTAACAAACAAGCTTATTTTGTTGGACATAGCTTGGGATGTCAAACAATTGCGAGGTATCTTGAATCTCTTTCTAAGAATGTGCTGGTGGGAGGGGCTGTTTTTGTTGCTGGATTTTTTAAAAGATTAACTGGGCTTGAAAATGAACCAGGCGCTGCAGAAACCGACAGACATTGGCTTGAAGCGCCTCTTGATTTACACAAAGTTAAGTCTCATCTTCCTAAAAGTATTGCAATCTTTTCCGATAATGACCCGTATGTACCATTAGACAATCAGGACGATTTTAAGGATAAACTTGGGTCAAAAATTGTTGTTAAGCATAACATGGGTCATTTCAATAAAGCTTACGGTATAACCAAACTCCCAATCGCTCTAAAATCGGTTTTAGATATGTCTGGTTAGATTATCGATAGGGTACCAACTCCACTTCATACCGCTTCGTAGACATACTTCCGATACGGGATCGGTACAGATACGACGAAACGGTAATTTTGAGAACAGCATTTAACTATCCCCTGCGACCGCAGCCCACAGTTAAATAGCTAATGCCTTGTAAAATACAGGATATGCCATTACAATAACTTCGTGGCAACAAAAATTATCAAGCACGAAATTCTATTTGAGATTGAAGATATTTTTGGTAGAAAGATCCGCACAACCAAGGATTACTGGCTAAAAATTAAGACATTAAAACACAGAGAGTTGCGCTATGGTACTAAGGAAATCAAGAAAACATTAAAAAATCCAGAAGAGGCAAGAAGAAGTGTAACAGACCCAACTGTTATTCTCTTTGCCAAAAAGGTTGCAAAATATGATATACTTATCGTTGCAGTCAAAGTCTTAAACGGAGAAGGCTTTTTGGTCACTGTTTATCAAACGAAAGAATATATAAAGAAGGGAGAGCTTCTATGGCTAAAGCAACAAAAAGAACAGTAAAACTTTATCTTGATCCTGTAGCAAACACACTTAATATCTGGTGGGGTGATCCTAAAAAAGCATATTCTTCTCATCAAGTAGATTCTCCCTATAGTAATGATGTAATCATCAAAGATAGGCAAGGTAGAGCAATCAGCCTTGAGGTAATTGGCATATTTCCAAAAGAATTAAATATTGCAGGATTCTTAAAAAATAACAATAGAATTAAAAAACAAGAGCCATTTCTGCTTGAGACAAAATAGGGATTACTAGTCGCAAGGCTGTGAGGGTTCGACTTCCTCCCCAGCACCAGTAAGGAAATTTTTACCTGGAGAAAAGAGTTTTCCATTTCGTGGATATACTAACGATATGGGATCGTTATAGATATTGCAAGTTCCTCTTGCAAGGTCTCACCTTGCAAATCTACGCTCCAACTTTGGCAGCAATTGTTGCTAACTTCTCCTCTATTCTTAAGAGTGAAGCTATAATTTTTTCATGCGGGTCTTCTCCTTCCATTCCTCCCATTGGTGGAGGCTGTGGATTCATCCCTCCCATAGGCTGTGGGGGGACCGATCCAACCATACCTCCCGTTCCTTGATTCATCTGATCATCCACTATTCATCACCCCCCTCAAACCACATAAAATATTAAATGGTAAATAGTAAATATTAAATATTTTTAATATTTTATATGTATATTTGATATTATATTTTTTATATTTAATATGCTCATGCGAACTCTCTTCTTCCTTCTATATTTTCAAATCTCAACCTTGCTCCACGGAAGCCTAAATCTATTTCTCCCATTGGACCATTTCTGTGTTTGGCTACAAAAAGTTTTGTTAGTATTATAGGCGCAGGCTCACTCTCTGGCCTATACAAAAACATCACTACGTCTGCATCTTGTTCTATAGAACCACTCTCCCTAAGATCGGCAAGTTGAGGTCTTTTTTCGCCTCTGTGCTCAACTGCCCTTGAGAGTTGGGATACAGCCAAAACCGGAATCTTAAGTTCTCGCGCCAAATTTTTAAGCGATTGAGAAACAATAGATACTTCCTGCACTCTGTTATCGTACCTTCGTCCGGGATCAACAAGCTGGAGATAATCTACTATTAGTAAAGATAAATTTTGCTCAAGATGCAAACGCCTTGCTTTTGTACGCATTTCAGATACCGAGATTCCCGGTGTATCGTCTATAAAAATTTTTGCCTCTGCCAATTCTCCCATAGCATTTGATAGTTTAGTAAAGTCTGCATCCGACAGCCTTCCAGTTTTTATTCTCCAAGCATCAACATCTGCTTGCCCAACCAACAGTCTATCCACCAATTCTTCTTTGCTCATTTCCAAAGAAAATATACCAACTGGTTTTTTGTCGTTAACTGTAATATACCGAGAAATATTTACCACCATAGCTGTTTTTCCCTGGCCCGGGCGCGCTGCCAAAATAAGAAGGTTGGATCTCTGCATGCCAGATAAAATTTTGTCCAAATCCACAAAACCTGTCGCAACACCTCGCAGTCCCGAATCTTTCTTATGAAGTTCGTCTATTCTATCAAAGCTTTCTGCGAGTGCATCCTTTAGTAAAACAAAAGACCGCAAGTTGTTTTTTTGAGAGATAGAAAATATCGCTGATTCTGCTTTGTTAAGACAGTCTGCCGCCTCTTGATCTTCGGAGAATCCCATCTCCACAACTTGAGTTCCAGCCTGAATTAATGCTCTTTTTGTTGCAGCTTCTTTAATTAATAATGCATAATGTTCTACATTTGCTGCAGTTGGAACAGTGTTAACAAGGTTAACAAGATAAGAAGAATCAACTTTTTTATACGTTTTTTCTTTCTTAAGTCGAGATATAAGAGTAAGCATATCTATTGGCTCGCCTTTCTCGTATAAAGATAGCATTGCCCTATAGATTAAACCATTAACCTGATTGTAAAAGTCATTCACAGAAATAAATGAGGATACAACGCTTATAGCGTCTTTGTCTATAAGTATCGCACCCAATGCGCTGCTTTCGGCTTCTTCGTTGTGAGGAGGAACCTTTAAGGTTGCCATAAATAAATTTAAAGTTCAAAGTTAAAAATTAAAAGTTACAGTTTAAAGTTAAAAATTTTTAATTTTGAATTGTAATTTTGAACTTTGCACTTTGAACTTTTAACTATTTTATCCCAACACCTCTACTTCTATCTCCTTCTCTAACTTTTCTTTCGTAACAGTAACTTTCGAAACTGGCTTTACCCAATCTTTTCCTAATTCTTTGGCTCCTTCGATCCTTTTCTCTCCATACAAAATAACAGCTCTTGGTTCTAAGTTTGCAATAATAGATTTTAATTCGTTGTCTACATTAAGAAGCGCAACTTGGCATAACAAGCTTTTATCTTGTATTCTTAAAAGCGTACTTACTCTGCCCAAAACAATCTCCATATTATCTGCAAAAATACTATAAACAAAACCCTCTCCTGCCGCAATGCCTGAAATCTTAACATTTTCAATCTCGTATTCTCCCTCGCCTCGCAAAACAACTCTATAGTTTGAAACTCTTGCTAAATCTACAGTCTCTTTCCTCAAAACAAGCACAGCGTCAGCATTTGTTTTGCTAATTGAATCAACGGGATCAACAACAAAAGATACCCGTTTTGTACGAATTTTTATTGAATTACTACCAAGAACATAAATATCCAACATCTTATTATACCTATGATATCATAGCCAATTTTCCTTGACAAGCATATTTTTTTATCGTATGATTTCTCTCGCTTTTATGAAAAAGGAGAAAATCATATTGTCTTTTGTTGCTGTTTTTATTGGGTTATTGGTTGCGGCAATTGCATTCTATTTTTACGAATCTGCAAACAGAATAGCAGATCAAAAACAAAATAAAGTAGTTTCTAAAATAGCTCTCTCACCTACTCCAAAGCAAACATTTTTTTTAACTCTTGATTCGCCAAAAGACGAAGAGGTATTTACCAAAAAGATAATCACAATATCTGGCAAAACCACTGCTGATGCCATCGTTGCTATAATCTCCAAAGACTATCAAGACATTGTAACTCCCTCACAAAATGGAGACTTCCTAACAACTATCAGCATTTTAGATGATCAAAATATGATAGACGTAATAGCCATTGCCCCAAATGGACAAAGCGAAAGATTGACTAGAACGGTAACCTTCTCAACCGAGGAGTTTTAAGAGTTCCCTCTCCTTTTAGGAGAGGGTTGGGGGTGAGGTTGACATATGGCAAAGATTCTCTTATTTCTATTTTCTATTTTCTATTTGCTATTTGCTATTTTCGCTATTCCTACTATTGCCGCAACTCCTACGCCTACCACAGAAAGCAAGGATAGTAAGGAAGTTATAAATCAGCAGATAACTGATCTTAAAACTCGTATAGCTTCTCATGTAGCAGAGCTTAATCTTGTTGAAAAGCGGGGAATTATTGGTACAGTAACAGATGTTTCTGATACTCAAATAACAATTATTGACTTAAAAAACAATACAAGATTTATAGATATGGACGAGCTAACAAAATTTTCAAATCCTGCTCAAAAGGAATTTGGAATTTCCGATATTACAAAAGGCGACACTATTGGTGCATTGGGGCTTTACAACAAAGAGTCGAGAAGAATTCTTGCGCGTTTTGTAAGTACGATAGATCTTCCTGTCATTGTTTATGGTGTTATTGATTCTCTCGATGCTACAAAATTTAGAGTTAAAGTTCAAACGGAAGATAACAAAGAGATGTTTCTTGACGTAGAAAAAACAACCAAAACTTCATCTTATTCTAAAGACGAAGGGCTCCTCCGCTCTGGATTTTCCAAGATAAAAGGAAATGAAAGAGTTATTGCGACAGGACAAGCAAACAAAGAAGAAGAAAATCTAATTACAGCAACAAGAATTATTCTTTTACCCGAAATCCTAACTACTCTTAGATAGATTTATGATTTACAATTTAAGATTTATGAATTATCTTCCCTCCTCTTATTCTTAAATCATAAATCTTATCTGTTAAATCACTTTATCTAACAACTTTATCTAAAACAAATGAACGGCCGTTTATCAAAAGTGAGACATAAACTGATCCACAGTCGCTTCAATGCTGCTCTTATCTCCTCTGTCCCAAATATTACTTATCTAACCAACTTTTCTTCATTTTCAAAAGAGGAACGCGAAGCATATATTTTTATTGCAAAGGACAAACAATACATTCTAACTGATGGCCGCTATAGCCAAGCAGTTAAAACTCTAATCAGCGATTTTGAGCTCATCGAAATATCTACAAAATTTTCATTTGAAAAGGCATTAAAAAGAATATCTAAAAAACACAAAATCAAAAAACTTGGCATCGAAGAAGATAACCTCACAGTTAAAGAACACAGAATGATTTCTAAACACTGCAACGATTTATATCATTATACTGCCGATCACCTACGAATAATAAAAGATAAAAAAGAAATAGAAACTATAGAAAGAGCCTGTAGTCTAGGAGATAAAACATTTAATTATATCTTAGGCAAGATAAAAGAGGGTATAGCAGAAAAAGAATTAGCATGCGAAATAGAATTGTTTATCAAAAAACATAGGGCAGATGTTTCTTTTCCGCCTATTGTTGCGTTTGGCAAAAACTCTGCTTTTCCCCACCATAAGACTAGCTACCAAAGACTAAAAACCAAAGACATAATATTGATTGATTTTGGTGTTAAGATCGACAGCTACTGCTCCGACATGACTCGAACTGTCTTTTTTGGTTCTCCTAATGCAGAGTACAAAAAGATGTATCAAACAGTCCTTGATGCCCAACAAAAAGCAATAAACGTACTTGCTAACAAGGATACTCCTTTGCGAAGGAGTATCCTTGCAAAAAAAGTCGATAAAGTTGCTCGCGATTATATTATCTCAAAAAACTATAAAACCATACCTCATAGCGTCGGTCATGGAATTGGTCTTGAAGTCCATGAAGCACCGCGTCTTTCTCCAAACTCAAAAGATATTCTAAAACCAGGCATGGTTTTTACTATCGAACCAGGAATTTACTTGCCGGGATTTGGTGGGGTAAGAATAGAAGACGTGGTAGTTTTGGAAGAACCTTGTCCACGCTTTCTTACTCGATCATCAAGGGAGTTAATTAAATTATAGGCTTTTTTAATATTGCCCTCCTTCAATAAAGACACCACCTTATCCATAGTAGACCTATGTGTTCTTCTGTCTGTAATTTCTAATAACAAAAAGTCTAAAATCTCCATATAATAAATACTGGGCTTAGGAAGAACTTTCTGTCCATAATCAACACAAGCCTGTTGCATTCGATTTTTGAAGCCTTCCAATTCCCCGTTGTCTTTTGCATTTACCCTGTAACCAAGCAATACCCCGCTAAGATAAACCATTTGTGGATCGTGCATTGACCATTGGGCCTGCGCTCCCAATGCTCCAATAAAACTAGCGCCACTTGCAGCTATCGCAGCCTCTCCAAACTGCACGCTGTCCTGTCGCTGACTGCGTATACTACCCAAAACCAAATCCCAATTAGTTTCATCTCCAGCAAGCAGTTCTTTTCCGTTCCTCACTATAGCCTGGGACACAGCTCTTAGATCATCGCTTAGCCAACGTTTCCCAGAAAATTCTTTGAGTCGTTCACTAGATATCTTTCTAGAAATTAAAGGTAAGCCTGAAGAGTCTTTATGTTCGCGTTCTTTAGGAATCATTGTGTCGTTAGTATACTATAGTATAAACTAGAAATGGAAAAATAGGACTTCAGCTATAGCTAGCGATTTCTAATTCTGGTTTGCCGAAGTCGTCTTCGAAAAATCTTTGTCTTTTCAAGTTTGGCTTCAATCGCAGCTAGATCTTCTTCTGTCATTAATAAGGGTAATTCCAATCTACGACGCAACTGTCTTATTCTTTCTCGGCTAACTCCAAATATCGAACCTGCCTGTGCTCCATTAAAAGTTACACGATCGGTATTGTTTTGCATTCGTGTAACTATACCACCCGTTGTCTTGCCGACTCGTTTCTCTGGCAATCCTCCTTTGATCCCTCTTCCTTCAAGAATCAGCTGGGCATATGGCTCAACCAACACATCTAATTCGTTGTCCGTTGGCTTAAGCGTTTTAATTATGTTGCCAAATTCTTTAGGCGAAGGAACACTCTCACCTCTTAGCCACCTACTTACTACTATAATGTGTTTTTTCCCAAGAGCCCTGCCTAAAGCAGTTTGGGACTCAAAACCTCTTTTAGCTGCCATGCAATGTAGCGCTCTGGAAAACGGATTGTCTGCAACATTTCCTCCAATAGTCCTACCTGCATACTCTCTCCGTCCAAATCTGTGTTGTTCGACCTCTTGTAGCATACGATCGCAATTATACCATTTTTGCCATTCAGCCTCAAAATTATTCCAAAGTATACTACTATGTAGCGCTATACTTTGATCCAACAAAATATTATAGGCTATTGAGAGAAGCGCTCGTCCCTGATAATATTACAATTGGCAGGAGATATTTTTGATTGTTGATGGTCTAAAGAAGGTTGATCAACAGTTCCAAACGGAATACCCAGATTATGGTTTTTTTGCTCTGACTATGAATACCGAAGGATGGAAACACAATCAAATCGGCTGGGAATCACCCCCAGAAGAAGTTTCAAGCAATAAATAATCTATCTTTATTAAAAGTCTTCCTTGTGAGAAAAGCTCGCCATTGATAATAATTCCCGGCTTGCAAATATACTGTACTTTGAAACAGGTTCCATACCTTTTTGAGTCGTAACATCTATCTCTTCATCAAAGTACTTAAAAAAATCTTCCCGCCCTAGCAAAAGTGGTATATTGCTTCCTTTTTGGGAAGTTTTGCAAGTGTAGGAAGTTTTCTGGGATTCTTCTTTACAGCTTTCTCCCAAACCTCCTTTGCCGAAAAACCCGAGGCTACTACTTTATCATCCAAAATAGCAACATACATGCCCTCGTATTTGGTAAGAGGGTTATGAACAAAAAAGTCAAACTCAGGAGAAATCTTTATTGACTCTTTCTTTATTTTTTGCCGATGATTTATCATATCGAGAATATTTTACCTCTCTTTACCAAACTTAGCAAGAGGTATATAATGGAAAACACAAGTGGACAAATTTATTGATTTACGAAACTGTGAGTTTGCCAAAAAAAAGCCCCTTTTCAGGGGCGCTCACAACAATCTTTCGACTGCAAAGAAAATATATCATAAAAAGTAGTCTATGTCAAGTATCAAACCACAAACACTCAAAGGCTTTAGGGATTTTTTGCCAAGCGAGGCGAGGAAAAGGCAGTATGTTATAAACACTTTAAGAAAAGTGTTTGAGTCCTATGGTTTTGAGCCACTTGAAACACCGGCTTTGGAATATGAAGAAGTCTTGCTTGGAAAATATGGGGATGAAGGCGATAAGTTAATGTATAGATTTGTTGATAGGGGAAAAAGAAGAGTCGCTCTAAGGTATGATCAGACTGTTCCTCTAGCCCGAGTTGTAGCCCAATATGGCGATGAGCTTCCGATGCCATTTAAACGCTACCAAATCCAACCAGTTTGGCGCGCAG